>JBDSGI010000164.1:0-2702 GCA_039919035.1 Opitutaceae bacterium | reverse complement strand
ACCTCTACAACGTGCTGGAGAAAGTGCGG
Organism: Opitutaceae bacterium; assembly: GCA_039919035.1. Lineage (GTDB taxonomy): Bacteria > Verrucomicrobiota > Verrucomicrobiia > Opitutales > Opitutaceae > ER46. The sequence continues at coordinate 2,673 of JBDSGI010000164.1, read as the reverse complement.
CGGCCTGTAGCCGGGGTCGCTGACCCCGGTCGTCCCGGCTCAACGAGCCCGGCTACAATTCTCACGGCGAAGGAAAAACTCCTCCACGACCAAGCCCTCGTCGCCACGCTCCGCCAACTCCACGACGAGCTCGATGCCGCCGTCGCCGACGCCTACGGCTGGCCGTGGCCGTTGCGCGACGAGGAGATTCTCGCGCGCGTCGTCGCGCTCAACGCCGCCCGCGCCGCCGAGGAGGCGAAGGGCCAAATCCGCTGGCTGCGTCCCGATTTCCAAAAGCCGCTGTTCGCCGGCGAAAAACAATCCTCTCTCGGCCTCGACGATTCCGCGCCCACCGCCGGAAAAACCAAAAATCCCACGGCTGCCGGCCAATCGAAAATCAAGAATCGGAAATCAAAAATCCCCTGGCCCAAGACGCTGGCTGAGCGCGTGCGCGCGATCGAAACCGCGCTCGCCGCCGAGGAGAAACCGGCGACCGCCGCCGACCTCGCGACCCGCTTCGCCCGCGCCGACCCCGCCGTGATCGCCGAAATCCTGCAAACCCTCGTCACCCTCGGCCGCGCCCGCCCGGGCGACGACGCTGGGACGTTTGTGCGGTAGCCACTCATGGACTGGAAAACTTATCTGCCCGGCGCCTATCTCGCGCTGTTCTTCGTGTCGATCGGTTTGATTTACTGGGCCGCAAGCAAGCGCCGTGCGCGCCGTGCTCCGTTCAAAGCAGCGACCAAGGTCCTGCGCCAGCCCGGCGAATCATTGCGAAAGAAAATTGCGGAACTCGACGATAAATTTGTTGATTGGCTTTTGCTCGCCGCACTCGGGCCCCTCGTTGTCGGCGGGCTATTTCTCTATGTGGCCGGGTTGGTGGCCGGCTGGTGGATCCTAGTGGTTCTAGGCATTGGAGCGGTGGTGTTCGCCCTAGCATTTACCTGGGCGGCGCGCTGGTGTGCGAAGAAATTATTCGAACGTGCGAATCACGAGCTCGGCTGGTTCGGTGAGCGTGTGGTGGGCGATTTACTGGCGCCGCTGGAACGGCAGGGCTGGAGGGTCTTCCACGACGTGCCACGGGAAGGGCGTGGGCAGACCTTCAATGTCGATCACGTGGCGATTGGTCCGGGAGGTATCTTTGTCATCGAAACGAAGACGCGCCGGAAAAAAGCTCAAAGCGATGAGGGGCACGTGGTCGTGTTCGACGGCAAAGTATTGACCTGGCCGTGGGGAACCGATCGGAGCGGCATCGACCAGGCTATCGACAACGCCAACTGGCTCCAGCAATGGCTGAAAAAAGCCACGGGGGAAGATTTACGTGTCGAACCGATACTGACGTTTCCTGACTGGTTCGTGAAAGAGAAGTCTGAGAGTGCCATCCGCGTCGTTAACTCCAGTTGGATTCCGGGTATTCTCGCCGCCAAAACGGGCATGCTAACCGAAAAGCAAATCGACCTCGCGGCGCGACAGCTCGATGGCGTTTGCCGTGATGTTGAGTATTGAGGGAGCAATTTAGTTAGCGGCGACTGCAAGCTGACGCGGCGGCTCAAAGGAGCCGCTCGTGCCCATCGAACGAGTAGTATTTGCGCGCCTCAGGTCAGCTCGGGCGTGAGGCCCATGACCAGATCCCAGCGGGCGGAGAGTTCGCCGGTCTTAGAGCCGGCGAGCGGCGTGAAGTCCACGGTCACGGCGTCGCGCTGGCGGGCATCCTTGATGCCTTTCCAGACGCCGTCCTTTTCATTGCCGGGGTGTCCCTTGATGTAGCACTGAGAGACGAGTTCCTTTTTCCCTTTTAGTTTCACGGCGACGTGGATGTGCGGCGTGCGGCCCGGGTAGGGCACGGGCTTGATCGTGCGGAAAACATATTCACCGGTCGTGCTGGTGACGAAGCGGCCGAAGCACTGGAAGTTGGTGTCGCGCTTTTTACCCGTGCCGCTGTCCTTCGAGTGGAGGTAGACGCCCGTGCTGTCGCACTGCCAAATCTCGATCGTGGCGTTGCGGATCGGGCTGCCGGCGGCGGTGAGCAGGCGGCCGCCGAGCCAGGTGATTTCGCCGACGGCGGGCGTGAGCGAATCGTTGACGACGATGAGATCGTTGTCGGTGTCGAGCGGGAGTTTATCGGGGTAGAACGGCCCCTCGGTCTGGCGCGGAGTGAGGGTGAGCTGCTCGGCGAAGAGGCCGGGCACGGCGAATAGGGCGGAGCCGACTGCGAGCTGACGGAGGAACTGACGACGGGGAGCGTAGATCTCGAAGGCGTGGGGGAGCGGCGAGGTTTTCATGCGAAGGGTAGACGCGGGTTTGGGGGGACTGTGACAGAAAACGGGCGCTAACGCTGGCGTGCGCGAGCGAGGGGCAGCGCGGGATCTTTCAGCTCCGCCATCTTGGCAAGGATGCGGGCGTCGAGCTGGGCGAGAATTTTCTGCGTGGCGGGACTGGCGTCGGCGATCAGGTTGCGCGCTTCGTCCGGATCGACGGCGAGCTGGTAGAGTTCGTCGCGGCCCTGGCTGTTAAAGTCGCGCATGAGTTTCCACTCGGGGGTGCGGATCATCCGCATGTGGACGGTCGCGCCGTGGCGCATGGAATACTCGGCGTAGAAATCGTTGTCCCAAGTTTTCGCGGTGCCGCGCAGCACGGGGGAGATGTCGCGCCCGCGCGTGGTCGTGCCGGCCGGAATCGTCGTGCCGGTGATCG
>JBDSGI010000163.1:0-2676 GCA_039919035.1 Opitutaceae bacterium | reverse complement strand
GTCCTCGATTTCTGGGCGGAATATAAGCTCAGCAAGGAAGTCACCGTCGCCGGCGAATTCAGCACCAAGGATGGCGGCGAATTCGCCAAGGGTTCCACTTGGCTCGCCTATCTGAACTACGCCATCGACGCCAAGTTCTCGACCGTCTTCCGCGTCGGCGGCGAAAGCCTCTCCGGCAAGACCAAGACTGTGGGTAACGAGTTCACTCAATACACCATCGGTCCGGCCTTCAAAGCCAGTGAGAATCTCACCCTCCGCGCCGAATACTCGTTCTACGATGTCAAGGGCGGCCTCGATAAGAATCTCATCGGTCTCCAAGCCGTCTTCAAATTCTAATCCCGCCGCACGGCCCTAAGCCGTGTGTCGCCAAGGTCGCCACGGCTTAGGGCAACCCCCTTCGCCGTGGGACCAATTTTTCCCCGCCACTTCTCCACCGCATGGCTCTGCCATGCCTCAATCCCAGCTGAAAGCTGCAAACTCAGTCTCGTCCATCTAACCCAGTCATGATCAAAAAACTCACCACACTCCTCGGCGTCGGCGCACTCGCGCTCGGCTCCTCCCTCGGTTCGGCCTCGGCCGCCGAGACCGTCAAGGTCGGCGTCCTCCACTCGCTCTCCGGCACCATGGCAATCAGCGAAACTTCGCTGCGCGACATCCTGCTCTTCACCTTCGACGAAATTAACGCCAAGGGCGGCGTCCTCGGCAAAAAAATCGAGCCCGTCGTCGTCGACGGCGCCTCGAACTGGCCGCTCTTCGCGGAAAAAGCGAAGCAGCTGCTCGAGCAGGACAAGGTCGCCGTGACTTTCGGCTGCTGGACGTCCGTGTCGCGCAAATCGGTTCTCCCGGTTTACGAAAAGAACAACGGTCTGCTCTTCTACCCCGTGCAATACGAGGGCGAAGAGGAGTCTCAGAACGTTGCCTACACCGCCGAAGCCGTTAACCAGCAGGCCACGCCTGCGGTCGACTACTACCTGAAGGAAGGGAAAAAGAAATTCTACCTCCTCGGCTCCGACTACGTCTATCCGCAGACCACCAACCTCGTGCTCCTCGAGTATCTGCTCTCCAAGGGCGTGCCGCTCGAAAACATCGGCGGCGGTTTCCGCAAGGATGGCTCCGGCAAGATCATCTCCGCCGGCAAATACACGCCTTTCGGCCACACCGATTACCAGCAGATCGTCGCCGAGATCAAACAGTTCGCCGCCTCCGGCAACGCCTGCGTGATCTCGACGCTGAACGGCGACACCAACGTTCCCTTCTTCAAGGAATACGCCGCCTCGGGCCTGACCGCCGAGACCTGCCCGGTTGTCTCGTTCTCGATTTCCGAGGATGAATTCCGCGGCCTTCCTGCCGCTCAGCTCGTCGGCCAGCTCGGTTGCTGGACCTACTTCCAGTCGATCAACTCGCCGGCCAACAAAAAATTCGTCGCGGATTTCCAAGCTTGGCTGAAGAAGACGAGCGTCCCTGGCATTGTGAAAGAGGGCCGCGTGACCTGCTCGCCCATGGTCCTCAGCTACGTCGGCGTTTACCTCTGGAAAGCGGCCGTCGAGAAGGCCGGTTCCTTCGAGGTGGACAAGGTCCGCGCCGCCTACAAGACCGGTCTCTCCTTCAACGGCCCCGGCGGTAAGGTAACCACCCAGCCCAACATGCACGTCACGAAAAACGTCTTCATCGGCGAGACCAAGGCCGACGGCCAATTCAAGATCGTGAGCACGTTTAAGGACGTCTACGGCGAGCCCTGGCTGAAGGGCAAGTTCATGGCGAAGTAAGCGCACCCGCGAAAAAAATTTTGCGCCCGGCGCAATGACACACAGGGCGGGCACCAACCGGTGCCCGCCCTTTTGCTTGGCACACTTCTGGCATTCATGCCGCTCAGCCTGATGATGAATCAATTCGCTCGTTTGCTCCGGACCGCGCTCGCCGTCGCCTTCGCGGGCACCGTGGCCTCGGCCGCCGACTCCGCCCGGCAAACGATCGCCCGCGCCGCAATCACCGAAGATGCCGCGCAAAAACGCGAGCTGATCGGTCAGCTCATGGGCCAGGCCGATCCTGCCATTGCTCCGCTGCTGGAAGCGTGGCGCGTGGACGCGCTCTTCATTTACACCGCGCCCGACGGAAAAAAAAACCCCGTCCAGCTCACCGGCGAGAAAGACGCCGCCGAAGCCCAGGTCGCCCTCCGCATCGATACCGGCGCGCCGCTCACCAACGCCACCGGCCAGCCGCTCCGGCTCGTCGCCAGCGACCTCGTCGCTGTCGATCACAACTCTTCCCTGCGGCGCGCGATGAAAGCCGTGCTCGATCTCGCCGACCTCGCCGCGCCCGCCCCCGAGGCGCGCATCAAAGCCATCCAAACCATCGGTCTCACCCAAGACATCGAAAAACTCCCCGCCCTTCAGAATCGCCTGAAGATCGAAACCGATCCCAATGTCCAGCGCGCTTTGCGCGAAGCCATCGCGATTGCCCAGCTCAAGGATGACAACGAGGCCGTAAAACTCGCCGCGCTCGCCGAACTCAAGACGCTCTCATCTCTGGCCAGCACCGATTTTCTCAAACGCACGCTGAAGGAGGCCGAGGACGCCAAGAACCCGACCATCGCCAACGCCGTGCGCGCCGCGCTCCGGGAAGTCGAGAATCACCGCGCCGCCGTCGACTTCTTCGGCACTCTTTTCCGCGGCGTCA
>JBDSGI010000162.1:0-2629 GCA_039919035.1 Opitutaceae bacterium | reverse complement strand
AGGTTGAAGCTCTCGTTCGGCGCGTGGAGATTATCCTCCGGCAAGAACAAGCCAAACATCACTGAATCAAGCCCGGTCACCCGCTTGATGTCGGCGATGATTGGCACGCTGCCGCCCTCGCGCAAATAAATCGGCGGGCGGCCCCACACCTCCGTTACGGCTTGATCCGTGGCTCGAAACGCCCGCGCCAGCACCGGCGATTGATCCTTCGGGGTGTTGGAGCGTCCCGGCGGCACCACCACGTAGGCCTCGCCCTTGTGCTGGTCCACGAACTCCACCTTCACGCCCGTCGGCGTGCGGGCGCGGATCGCGTCCATCACGAGCGTTTTGATTTCGTCCGGCTTTTGGTTCGGCACGAGTCGGCAGGAAATCTTCGCGAAGGCCTTGCTGGGGATGACCGTCTTTGTGCCCTCGCCTTGGTAGCCACCGGCGATGCCGTTGAATTCCAGCGTGGGCTGAAAGCGCAACGACTCAAAGGGTGAAAAACCCGGCGTCGTGTAGAACGCGTCGACTCCGAGAAACTCCGCGTAGGCCTTTTCATCCGCCCCGAGCTTCTTCAGCTCCTCGCGCTCCCAAGGATGCACGTCGAGCACCGCGTCGTAGAAGCCCGGCACGTTCACGCGGCCCTCGGGCGTGTGCAGCGTCGCGAGAATCTCCGCGAGCGCTTGAATCGGGTTGCGCAGCACGCCGCCGTGCAGCCCAGAATGCAGGTCCCCCTTCGGCCCGGTGACATGCACGTCGAACAGCGCCAGCCCGCGCAGACCCGCGGTAATCACGACTTGGTTTTCATTCGGCAGCGCCGTGTCGGAGAGATAAACGAAATCGGCCGCCCGCAGCTTCGGCGCAAATTTTTCGAGGAATTTTGGAAAGCTCGGACTGCCCATCTCCTCCTCGCCCTCGATGAGAAACGTGATCCGCAGCGGCAGCTTCGGGTTTGCCTCCAGCGCCTGCGCCACCGCCGCGACATTGGTGAGCAGCGGCCCCTTGTTGTCCGCCGCGCCGCGCCCGTAGATGCGATTGCCGACAATCGTTGGCTCAAACGCCGGGGTCCTCCACAGGTTCAGCGGATCAGCCGGCTGCACATCGTAGTGCCCATAAATCACCACGTGCGGCCAGCTCGGATCGCCGCCGCGCTCCGCAAACACAATCGGATGTTTGTCTGTCGCCACCACCTCGACCGCGAAGCCGAGCGAGCTCAGCAGCCCGGAGATAAATTCCTGCGCGCCCTTCATGCCGTCCCGAAATTTCGGGTCGGTTGAAACACTCGGATGGCGGATGAACTCCTTCAGCTTTTCAACAGGATCGAACATCCCTTGACGGTGGGCCAAAGCGCCCTGACCGCCAACGGAAAACTCAGTTCGAATACTTCCCGCGGTTCTGCTCGTAGATCGGCACGACGGTGGGCATGAGCGCCTTCAGATCGGCGATGCGCTTCTCATCGGCCGGATGCGTGGACATCAGCGCGCCGATCGTGTCGCTACCTTTCGCACCGGCGGCTTGTTTCTGCGCCATCATCTTCTGCCAAAACGTGACCGATGCGCGCGGATCGTAGCCCGCCCGGGCCGCGTAGATCGCTCCCATGCGGTCGGCCTCGCTCTCATTGTTGCGGGAATGCGGCAGCGCCACTCCCAGCGTAGTCACTCCGCCGTAGGCGAGCCCGAAGAGTTGCTTGGTGGCGGGATTGTCCGTTTTCGCATCGACTGCTGCTGCGACCAGTGCGCCGCCCAGCTGCATCGCCATGGCCTCCGACATGCGCTCGGCGCCGTGCCGCGCCGTCACGTGCCCAATCTCGTGACCCATCACGATGGCGAGTTCGGAGTCGCTCTCCGCCAGCTTCAGCAGGCCGGTGTAAACGCCGACCTTTCCGCCCGGCAGCGCAAACGCATTCACATCCTTCGACTCAAACACCACGAATTCCCATTTCGCATCCGGCAGATCGTTACCTACCGCTTTCGCGATCCGCTCCCCTATCCGCGTCACGCGGGCGTTCATGCCAGCGTCGGTCGAGACTTTTTCCTTCTCGCGAATTTCCTTAAAATTAGAGGCGCCCAGTGCAACTTCTTCGCCCTGCGAAAGCAACACGAGCGAACTACGGCCAGTTACTGGGTTGGTATAGCAGCCGGCCAGCGTGAGGGCGGCCACTGCGAGGAGAGGGATAAGGATGATTCGGATGATTCGTTTCATGGCGTATGGCACCAACCCTATGTCAGTGTTTGAAATGGCGCGAGCCCGTAAACACCATTGTCATCCCGCGCGCATCGGCCTCCGCGATCACCTCCGCGTCGCGCAGTGCGCCGCCGGGTTGTATCGCCGCTGTGGCACCCGCGTCCGCCGCCGCGACCAAGCCGTCCGCAAATGGAAAGAGCGCCTCACTCGCGACGATCGAGCCGCGCAGATCGAGTTTGGCCTCGCCGGCTTTCCACACCGCGATGCGGGAACTGTCCACCCGCGCCATCTGGCCCGCCCCGACCCCGAGCGTCTGCTCGCCCCGGCAGTAGACGATCGAATTCGATTTCACGTGCTTGCCGACTTTCCAGCCAAACATCATCGCCGCCCACTCCTCGGGCGTCGGTTCCCGTTTCGTCACGACCTTGAACTCGCGCACATTCCCCAGCGTGCGATCGCGATC
>JBDSGI010000161.1:0-6104 GCA_039919035.1 Opitutaceae bacterium | reverse complement strand
GGTTCGACCAGCAGCTCCGCGAAAGGCTCACCTCCGAGCTGAAAGAAAAAACTGCGCTCACGACCCTCGCCGCCTCGCCGCGCGCCGCCGACACGCTCCTCGAACTCATGGTTTACGAGCCCAACATCTCCGGCCGCGAGGGCATCAACCCCGGCCTCCGCCTCAGCCTTGGCCTGCGCGTGCGCCTCCTCGACGCGCGCAGCGGCCGCGAGCTCTACTCCGACTACCTCGATTACCGTGGCGCGAAACACACGCTCGTCACCTGGGCCGCGGACGATGCGCGCCTCTTCCGCTCAGAACTTGACCGCTGTCTCGCGCACCTGAGCACCGAGATCGTCGAGCAGTTTCTGACCCGTCCCTCCACCGAGATCGCCGATCGCGACGCGCTCGCCGCCCTAGGCATCGAGCGCCGCCCGCCCTCTCCCGGCGCGCCTGGCTGGTCGCTCCCGCGCACGCTGCGCGCCCTCGCCCGCAACTGAATCCTCTTGTCCCGCACCAGATCCTTTCTCCCCGGAAATTATGAGAACAAATCGCCCCTCCCACTGCTTCCGCCGGCTCCACCTAAAAATAGTGAGCGCGATATCAGCCGCCCTCGTGTTGCTCGGCACCGGCTGCTCCGGTGTTTACGTTCTCCGTCCTGTCGGCGAAAAACCGCACGCCCTCGTCGCCGCCGACTGGGAGGGCACGTGGGTCATGGACAAAGCCGTCGCCAAAGTAAAAGTCGTGGACGCCGGCGCGGGCAAACTGCAGCTCGCCGGCGTCGAAGAGAAGGACGGCAAACCGACGTTGGTTATCTACACCGTCTTCATCACCGAGTCGGGAAAAACGCTCTTCGCCAGCCTGCGCAACGACGGCCAAGACGCCGACACCAAGCCCTACGTGTGGGCCCGCCTCCGGCACGAGCCCGATCAGGTGCTCCTCTGGTGGCCGGACGTGAAGCGGTTCGGCGAACTCGTCGGCGCCGGGAAACTTTCCGGCAAGCTGGACGGCAGCGATGTCCTGCTGGATTCGCCCTCGGCCGAGCAGGTAACCGCGCTCATCTCCGGCGTGCTCGGACCAGTCTTCGATGCCGAGTGCCCCGCAGTCCTCCGCCGCGTCGCGCGCTGACCCGCCATGAGCGCCCCAGTTTTTTTCGCCGTCCCGCTTTTTTGCGCCGCTTTGCTGGCCAGCGGCTGCACCACGCTCAAACGCACCGCCGTGAACAAGCTCGGCGACGCCCTCGCCTCGGGCGGCACCGCGTTTTCCGCCGACGACGATCCCGAACTCATCCGCGCCGCCGCGCCGTTCAGTTTGAAAATGATGGAGAGCCTGCTCGCCGAGACGCCGCACCACCGCGGCCTCCTCCTCGCCGCCGCGAGCGGCTTTACCCAATACGGCTACGCCTTCGTCCAGCAGGATGCCGACGAACTCGAGGGCACCGACATCGCCGCCGCGAGCGCCGCCCGCGACCGCGGACGCCGGCTCTTTCTCCGCGCGCGCGACTACGGCCTGCGTGGGCTCGCGGTCACGCAGCCGGATTTCGCCGCCGCGCTCCGCGCCAATCCGCGCGCCGCCGTGCGCGCGTGCCGCGTGACCGATGTGCCGCTGCTCTACTGGACCGCCGCCTCGTGGGCCGCCGCCATCGCGATCAAGAAAGACCGCCCCGATCTCATCGCCGAGCTGCCGCAGATGGAGGCGCTGCTCGACCGCTCGCTCGCGCTCGACGAGGCGTTTGACCGCGGCGCGATTCATTCGCTGCTCATCAGCTATGAAATGGCCCGCGCCGGCGCGCCCGGCGATCCCGCCGCGCGGGCCACGCATCATTTCGAACGCGCCCTCGCGCTCGGCAGCGGCCACGCGGCCTCGCCCTTCGTCGCCCTCGCCGAGGCGGTGTGCGTGCAAAAGCAGGACCGCGCGCGCTTCGAGTCGCTGCTCCGCCAGGCCCTCGCCATCGACGCCGATGCGCAGCCCGTCTCGCGTCTCGTCAACCTCATCATGCAGCGCCGCGCCCGCTGGCTGCTCGCGCGCATCGACGATCTTTTTCTCGCCCCCGCCGCTCTCCCGAATCCAAGCACATGAAAACTCCCCGCCCGCTTCGTCCCTTCCTCTCCCGCCGCTTCGCCCGCTTCCTCTCGCGCGCCGTGGTCGCCCTTACCGCCGCCACCGCCGGGGCTGCCACCAAGCCCGGTGAAATCGTCCTCGGGACCATCCTCCCGAGCGGCACCGAGCAATACCGCCTCCTGCAGGCCCTCGGCCAGCAGTGGCGCAAGGACACTGACGGCGCCGTCAAGCTGATCATTCACCCCGACGGCCGCCTCGGCGGCGAGTCGGACATGGTGAAAAAAATCGGCATCGGTCAGCTCAACGCCGGTCTGTTCAGCGTCGTCGGTCTGTCTGAAATCAGCGCCGACGTGACCGGCCTGCAGCTCATGCCACTCACGTTCCGCTCGTGGGCCGAGATCGATCACGTGCGCGAGAAAATGCGCCCGCTGCTCGAGGCGCGGCTGCGCGCGAAGGGCTTCGCGGTGCTTTGCTGGGCCGACGCCGGGTGGGTGCGCTTTTTTTCGACGGAGCTCGCGGTGACGCCCGAGGACCTGCGCCGCATGAAGACCTTCGTGTGGGCCGGCAGCGAGGCGCAGATCGCGATCATGAAATCGATCGGGTGTCAGCCCGTGGCACTTGAGACCACCGACCTGTTGATGGGCCTGCAGACGAAGATGATCACCGCCGCCCCGCTCCCGCCGCTCATCGCGCTCGCCGGCCAGATCTACGGCACGGCCCGGCACATGCTCGACATGAACTGGTGTCCGATCGTCGGTGCCGTGGTCGTGCGCACCGATGTTTGGGAAAAAATTCCACCGCCGCTGCGCACGCGGCTTCAGGCTGCCGCCGAGGAGACCGGAAAGAAAATCCGCGCCGCCGGGCGTTCGGAGGACGAGGAATCCATCCGGGTGATGAAGAAGCACGGCCTCACGGTCCACGCGCTCCCGCCGAACGCCGCCGCCCAATGGGAACAACTCCGCGACCAGGTCTATCCGCGCGTCCGCGGAAAACTTGTGCCCACGGACATCTTCGACGCCGTCCAGCAACACCTGCGCGATTTCCGCGCCACGAACCCGTCCGCGCAATGAACGCGTGCCACCGCAACGCGCTGCCCGGCGCAGGGCGGCTCTCCGACCCGCCCTCTTCGTCGAACACCCCGCACGATCCAGGGCAGGTCAAGGCCCTGCCCCACCCAGGAGCCTCGGCTTCCTCTCCCCACTCCCGCGCGCCGGCGTCCTCGTGCTGGCGCGCCACGGAAGAGGTGGTCCTCGCGCTCGCGCTCGGCGCCATGGTGCTGCTGCCGCTCGTCGAAATTTTCCTGCGCAAGGTTTACCATACGGGCCTCGCGGGTTCGTCCACCCTCGTGCAGCACCTCGTCCTGTTTGTCAGTATGGCCGGCAGCGCGCTGGCGACGCGCGAGGATCGGCTGATTGCCTTTTCTACGGTGCCGACATTGCTGAAAGGCGTCTCGGCCGCGCGCGCGCGGTGGTTCAGCTACACCGTGGCAGCGGCGGTCGCGGGCGCGCTCAGCGCGGCCAGCGCGCAATTCGTCGCAGTCGAGCGCGCGGCCGCACGGCCCTTTCTCTTCGGCATTCCGCTGTGGACGATCGAGCTGGTGCTGCCCGTGGGCTTCACCGTGATCGCCGGGCGACTGTTCTTCCACGCCGCACCGTCGTGGCGCGACCGCGGGCTCGCCGCGCTCGCGGCGGTGGCGTTGCTGGTGCTGGGCGCGTGGGCGCCCGTGGACCCGGCGGCGCTGCTCTGGCCGGTCGTCGCGCTGCTGCTCGCGGCGGCGGCGCTCGGCGCCCCGGTGTTTGTGCTGCTGGGCGGGCTCGGGCTGGTTCTGTTTTGGAGCAACGCCCTCCCGATCGCGTCAATGCCGGTCGAGCACTACCGGCTGGTCGTCAACCCGACGCTGCCGGCGATCCCGCTTTTCACGCTGGCGGGATATTTCCTCGCCGAGGGCGGCGCGTCGCGCCGGCTGATCGCGGTGTTTAACGCCCTCGCCGGCCACGTGCGCGGTGGCCCGGCGATCGCAGCGGCGCTGGTCTGCGCGTTCTTTACGGCGTTCACGGGTGCTTCGGGCGTCACGATTCTCGCGCTCGCCGGCCTGCTCATGCCGGTGCTGCGGGCCGCCGACTTTTCCGAACGCGACGCGCTCGGCATGATGACTGGGGCGGGTTCGCTGGGCGTTTTGCTGCCGCCCTGCCTCCCAGTGATTTTCTACGCGATCGTCGCGCACGTCGAAATCCGCGCGATGTTCCTGGGGGCGTTTCTGCCGGGCGTGCTGCTCATCGCGCTTACCGCGGCCTGGGGCCTGTGGGCCGGGCGCAAGGGCGGCGCGCCCGCACAGCGTTTCGATTTCGGCGCGGCGCAACGCGCGGTAAGGGATGCGAAATGGGAACTGGCCCTCCCCCTTGTGTCCCTCGTGCCGTTGTTTGCCGGCTGGGCCTCGTCGGTCGAGGTCGCGGCCATCACCGCCGCTTACGCGTGTTTCGTGCAGGTGGCCGTCCACCGCGATCTGCAGCTCGGGCGCGACGGCCGGCGCGTGATGGCCGAGGCCGGCCTGCTCGTCGGAGGCATTTTACTGATCCTCGGCGTGGCGCTCGGGCTCGCCAACTATCTGGTCTATGCGCAGGTGCCCGACGCGCTCGCCGACTGGAGCCTCGCGCACGTGCCTTCGCGCTGGATGTTTCTCCTCGGACTCAATGTCGTGCTCATCTTTGTCGGCAGTTTCGTCGAGATCTACGCCGCCATCATCGTCCTCGTGCCACTGCTCGTGCCCATCGGCGCGCGGCTCGGCATCGATCCGATTCACCTGGGCGTGATCTTCCTCGCGAACCTGGAGCTGGGTTTCATCGCGCCACCCGCCGGCTTGAATCTCCTGCTCGCCTCGTCGCGCCTGAAAAAGCCGCTCGGCGAAGTCATCCGCGCCGTGCTGCCGCTGCTGCTGGTGATGTTTCTCGGCGTGTTGCTCATCACGTATTACGAGCCGCTCACGACCGCGCTGCCGAATTTATTTTCCTCAAAACCATGACTGCCTCCCCACCCCGCGCAGGCATTTTCGCCCGCCAGTTCAAGCAGAGCTACCTCCGGTCGCTGCACGACTATCGTTTCTTCTACGACGACATCACGGAAATCGGCAACGCCGACGAGGCGCGCCACGTGTTCTATTTCGTGCCGGGCATCAACGGCACGCCCGGCCAGATGCGGTTCATGCTGCCGAGCGTCGCGCGCGTCTTCGGCAGCCAAGTTTATCTGAAGGCGCTGCATCTGCCGGAATTTTCCGCCCATGTGCCGACGTGGGAAAAATACACGCCCGCCAACGTGGAGCGGAAAATCGCCCGGCTCCGCGCCGACCTCCGTGGGCTGCTCGACCGCTTCGAGCGCATCGCGGTCGTGTGTTCGAGCAACGGCTTCTACGATTTCGTCGCGGCCGCCGAGGAGTTCGACGCCGCCGAAATCGAGTCGCGCGTGCAGCTCGCGTGGGGCGCGTGTGCGCCCGACGCGTTTGGCCCGACGCGATGGGAGAAAGTTTTCTTTCCGCTCAACGGCTTTCTCCACGAGGGCCACCGGTGGTGGGCCTATCCGAACCATAATCTGCTCACGCCGCTCAATCCCGAGATTTGCAGCACCTTTGTCTGGCGTCAGGGCGGCGCGCGCGTGCTGCACAAGCTCGACCTCGAGTCGCGCTTCCGCTGCGGCGGGCTCCAGTGGGATTACGTTTCCCCGGGTCAGCTCGCCCAGGCGGCGAGTGTCGCCGTCGCGCGGATTCGCCGGCCGTGGCGCGCCCCGGTCGAGGCCCTCGTTGCCGAGCGCGATGGCTACTGGCAGGGCACGCCCCGCGACGAGATCGAACGCCGCATCCGCCGCTATCTGCCGGACGCCCACTGCACGTTCAAACCCTCGTCTCACCTCTGGGTGGTCAATCCCACCAACGTCACCGAACTCCTCGCACGCCTGAAGCCGCGCCTGCCGGCGCTCACCCCGCATCGCGCCCATCCCCCGTTCCGCCCCGAACACCACCGGCATCCCGCCGCGCCGCCCTCCGCACCTCATTCCCTCGCCGACACCGGCCGTTT
>JBDSGI010000160.1:0-4260 GCA_039919035.1 Opitutaceae bacterium | reverse complement strand
TGAAGCGGATTGAGCTGCAGATCGTCATGTTGGGGGGCAGTGCGACCGCGTTGTCCGTGATGATCCTGATGCTGGTGCGAAACCTTACCGGCATCCAGGGGCTGTCGCGGATCTACCCGTTTATTGTGCTAGTATTTTATACCGGCACGGTCGTCGCGATTACGACGAGCCGGGTCTTCAATGCGCGGCAGATTCTGATCGTCGGTCTCCAAAATTTCATTCTGGTGACGGTCGTCGCCGCCTTGGCGTATGGACTGGATCGACTCATCTCGGGGCTCATCTCGGGGGTGCTGGTGGATGACGCCTCCTGGGTGTTGAATGCCGTCTCCTGGGTGCTCACCATCGGAGTCGCGCTGTGGCTTTCGGCAGCATTGAAAACTTGGCTCGACCGCGTCTTCGAGTTTTACCCGCAGGGGAAGATGGCCCGGCAGGCAGCGTTTGCCGTGGCGCAACGGGAGCGCACGGTCGAGAAGCTGGAGGAGGCGTTTCACTCGCTGTTGGCGGGCTGGGGGCATTCGGAACGCGCGCTCATCCTCTCGGGCAACAAGCAATCGCTCGGCAGCGGAAAGCTCCAATTGGACGGCGATGGCGCCGTCATGCGGACGATGCGCGAGCTGCGGTGGGCGACACCCGAGCGACTGGCGCGTGAGCGGTCGACGCCCGAGCGCGAGGCCTTGGGAAAGTTCCTCAGGGAGCAGCAGCTCGGCGTGCTGGTGATTGAGGAGGGGCTCACCCTCACATCTTTGGTGGGGGTGGGGCTGACTGCCTCGCGCCGGCCCTTCACCTATCCGCAAGTCACCCAGCTGACCGAACTCGCCTCCATCGTCGAGAGTGCGCTGGAGCGCGCGCACTTCTCCGCCAAGGTGCAGCATACGGAGCAGCTCGCTACGGTCGGTGTGCTCGGGGCCAGCCTGGCGCACGAAATTCGAAACCCGCTGGTTTCCATCAAGACCTTCGTCCAGTTGCTGCCGACGCACTATAATGACCCGGCGTTTCGGGATAAATTTTTCCGCCTGATTGGCGACGAGGTGACCCGCATCGATCAGCTTACGGATCAGTTGCTCGATTTGTCGGCGCCTCGCGCCTACATGGCGCACCTGATCGATCTGCATCCGTTTTTACTGTCAGGGCTCGACCTGGTGGCGGCGAAAGCCTCGCACCGGCAAGTGCAGCTGCAAACCGATTTCCAGGCCTCGCCCGACCGGGCTTTCACTGATCCATCGGCGGCCAAACAGGTGATGCTTAACCTGTGTTTCAACGCGATTCAGGCCGTGGAGGCCTGTGACGAGTCCGCGCGTTGGGTGAAGCTTTCCACCCGAAACGTGGGTGATCGCATCGAGATGGCGGTGTCGGACGGGGGACCCGGCATCTCGCCGGAAATCCGGCCGAAACTTTTCCAGCCGTTTCAGACGACTAAATCGTCCGGCTTCGGTCTCGGGCTTGCGGTTTGCAGCGATATCCTCGCGAATCTCCAGGCCAGCATCAGTGTCGATCCGCCCGAAGCCGGCCGCGGAGCGACCTTTCGCGTGACCTTTCCATGCCAACCCTCGTCATCCTAGCGACCCACGACTCCGCCTTGGCGGATGTGTGGGAGCGGCAGCTGCCGCTCGGGCGGCTCGCGCTGCGCCTGGCGGCGCAACCCTTTACCGGCGGGAATGCCCCCGGCTTCGCCGCCGTGGTCGTGCTCGATGCCGTGGCCGAGGCCCGGCTGCCCGCCGCCCTCGTGCGCTGCCCGACGATTTACGTGGGTGAACCGCGCAGCCTGCCCTTCGAGCAGGCGCGCCTGAGCGCGCGCGCGCGGATATTTCTTTCCTACGAGGAAAGCGCCACGCGCCTCAAGGAATTGCTCCCGCTCGTCGAGGAGGTGGCGGAGAAGCAGTCGCTCCTCGACATCCTGAAGGAGAAAAACCGCCGCCTCGAACCGGCGCGCACCCCGCATCGGCAACCCGTCGCGGATGGCGCGGAGCTGTGGAATTTTCTCGAGGCGGTGATGGAGCATATCGACACGCGCGAACGCCTCGTCGCGGAATTTCGCCGGGCTTCGCGGCATATGCTGCGCACGTCGCACGCGATGTTTTTCCTGCGCGAGGCCGATGGCTTTCGCGCGGATCGCGGCGCGGCTTTTTTTCCGCTTGAGGATCCGTTGGTCGGTTTTTTTGAAAACTATCCCGCGATTATAGACGGCGCCAACTGGGAAAACCCCGCCGATCCGCTGGCCGAGTTGGAGGTGCGCAACCGGCTCGCGCTCTGGGGCGCGCGCCTGCTCGTGCCCGTGCACGACAACGGCCGGTTGCTCGGACTCGTGGCCCTCGGCGTGCGGGACGACGGGCAGGCCTACGACGAGTCGGATCGAATCCGCGCGGTGTTTTTTGCGCGGCTGCTCCGGCACCTGCTCGCGAAGTCCGCCCAGTTTTCCCAGCTCACCCGGGGCGCGGAGCAGGCCGCGATCGGGGCCAAGTATCTGCCGGGCACCCTGATGCTCGGGCCAGACGAAATTGCTCCGCGCCACGTGCCGCTGGTCGTTCGCGATCTCATCGGTCGCGCCCGCCACACGAGGCAGGTGGCGCGGGCCGCCCCCACCGCCAGCCAGCCGTTCCGCGCCAGCGCGGGCATCGTGGCCGAAACCGGAGGCGTTTGGGCTTCGTGGGAAGATGCGACGGGCGAGTTGCAGGAGACCGCGCGGCAGGATCGGGCGAGTCGGCGGGAAATGATGCGCGATCTTTCCCTTACACTGGCCCATGAACTCGGCAACGCGCTGGTGTCGCTCGCGACCTTCCGTCAGACGAGCGGGGAGCGCGCGATGCCCGCCGCGCTGATCGAAACCATGAAGAAGGACGTCGAGGCGCTGGAGGCGTTGAACGACAATCTCTCAGTCATGCACGAGCTGCACGAGGCCGAACCGGCGGCGATCGACATCCGTGAGCTGGCTCAGACCATCGGACATTCGCTCGGCCTCAAAGTGGAGACCGGCCAGGAACCGATCATGATCAACGCGAGCAAGAAGCTGCTCGATTACGCGCTGCGGGCGCTCTTCACGGCTGTGGGCGTGAGCCGGCGGGAGCACGGGCTGAAAGATCTCGCGCTCAAGGTGCGCGCGACCGGTATCGGGGACGAAACGACCGCCCTGCTGTCGTTGAAGGGGATGAATATGGAGCTGGAGGGGATTCTCCCCGAGGCCTTGAACGGCGACGTTCCCAACCAAGGCCGCCTCGGGGTCTTCCTCGCCAAGGAGATCCTGCGCCTGCATCGCGGCGAAATCCACGCCGGCCCGGGGATGGAAGGCACGGAGATTTTGATTTCGGTCCGCCGATGGTGAAGTCCTTGCTTGCAGATCAGTTCGTCGCATGGGCTCGGAGCGAGCCTCGTGTGAAAGCCCTCGTCCTGATTGGTTCTCAAGCGCGGAATCAGGGTGCTATTGGTTCCGCCGATGCTCACTCCGATTGGGACTTTCAGATCGTTACAAGCCGATCGGCACTCTTTGGGGATCGGAACTGGATTGCGAAAACGGGATTGCCCGAACCGCTGGCTTACGCGGTGCGCTTGGGTCGGCTTGCCCGCGTGGGCAAGGCAACGGCGGTTTTTCGTCAAGGAACCATGGATTTAGTCCTGCTCCCCGCTTCGCAGTTGCGAATCGCACGATGGTTGCTGCGGCTCGGACTCCTTTCTGGCATTGAGCGCGCCCTCGATCCGCTAAGGGAACTTTCATTGGTTTTGGGTGGCGGGCACAGGCTGTTAAAAGGAGGAAAGGGTTGGGCCACGTTTTTCCAACGAATCGCGGCAGAGATTCCGCCAGCGCGATTGAGCGACGGAAATATCCTGGCGATGGCGGAGGCCTTCGTGTGTGACTACGTTTCCACATGGGATAAAATTTCGCGGGGTGAATTCATCGCCGCGCAACGTTGGCTGCACGCTCAGCTCGCAGAAACTAACTTCCGGTTTTTCTACGAGCTCAGACTGAGGCATGGACTTCCCACTTTTCACGATGCCCGCCGAATCGAGCTGCTTGGGGATGTCAAATGGGGGCCGGCTGTAATGATCTCTGCCGCGCCGAATGCGCAATCACTGGGGGCGGCGATCGAAAAAAGCGCGGCTACGTTTCGTGAGCTTGTTGCTGCCTTGATTGATTCCCGTTGGCAGTGGCCGCGAGAACTGCCCTTCAAGCCTGCGCGCTGAATAATTCCGCGATCACGTCCTCCAGCGGAACATCCTCGATTGTGATGTCGGCGACGGGGCCCGTGCTGAGGATTTCCTGGGAGACTG
>JBDSGI010000159.1:0-3302 GCA_039919035.1 Opitutaceae bacterium | reverse complement strand
AAAACGCGGGAAACATCGCCCTCCTGTTGGCGTCTAACCCTCCCATGAACCGCAGATTTTGCCGCCGCCATGTGGTCGCCCCCGGAGTCGCGTTGTTAATCTTTTCCTCGGTCGGATGTCGCGCGGCCGAGGCCGTGCCCAACGCGCCCACGGTCGCGCCGGCTCCGATGGTCGATGCGCCCCTTGCGCCCGCCGTCAATGATACGCCGGGCGAGCAGCCTTCGCCGCAGCATCAATGGGTGCCCGGGCACTGGCGCTGGAGCGAAGGCGCCTACGTGTGGGAAACGGGTCGCTGGGAGATTCCACCGGTGGCCGGCGTGGTCTGGCGCGCGCCGCAGTGGCGGAAGGAAGCCAATGGTTTTGTCTTGGTGGAGGGAACGTGGGCGGACGCTCCGCTGGCGCCGGCTCCAACGACCGTCGTCCGCGCCGCGGCCACGCCTCCGCCGCAGGAAATCTACACCACCACGCCGCCGCCGCCCCCCCCGCGTGAGATCATTGTTGAGCGGCCTTCGCCGGTGCATGTGTGGATTGGCGGCCACTGGGGTTTCCGGTCGGGTCGCCACGAATGGATAGGAGGGCGTTGGGATTTGCCGCCGCGGCCCAGCGTCGCGTGGGTTGAGCCGCGCTGGGAGCACCGAGGCGGGCGGTATGTTTTTGTCGATGGCTATTGGCGTGACGGCGTGGTCGTGAATGCAGCGCCGCAAGTGGCGGTGGTCGCCTCGCCGGCACCCGGGGTGCAAATCGTGGTGGCCACGCCGCCGCCTCCTCCTCGCCGCGAAGTGATTTATGCGCGACCGGGCCGTGATTATGTTTGGATCAATGGTTATTGGGCTTGGCGCAGTGGCCGGCATGTTTGGATCGCTGGACACTATGAGCTGCCGCCGCGCGGCCAGCGGGTCTGGATCGAGCCGCGCTGGGATCGGCGGGGTGCAAGTCACATCTTCATTGAGGGGCGCTGGTCGCGCTGAGCCCCCGGAGGTGAATGCGGTTCAATCGCGGAAGCGGCGAAGGACGGAGGTCTGGAAAATCGTAATGGCGGAATGAGGCGCCGGGAGTTTTCCGCGCTTCGGCCGTTCCGCGCTTCCACGCTGCAAGATCGCTTTGCGAGTGAAAATAAAAAGGCCGCGAGCGAACTCGCGGCCGGGGGAAATGCACCAGAGCAGTCGCGCCGCTCAGAATTTCTTCGTCAGCTCCAGATAGGCGAAGCGCGGGAGGAAGTTGCTCGCGCGCTCGGCGTAGCCGGTGGAGAAGCTGGTCGCCGGCGGCTTGCGGTCGAAGACGTTGTTCACGCCCACGGTCGCGCGCATGCCCCAAGGCAGGGCGTGGCCGAACTGCACGTCGGTGGTCAGCTGCTGCTTCACCAAGAGTGGGCTCGGCGACGTGTCCTGAAATCCGCCGATGTAGTTCACGTTGACCGACGCGGACATTTTCTCGCGGGTCCACTGCACCGAGGTGTCGCCGCGCCAGCGCGGGATTTCGTAGAGGCCAACCGTCTCAACTTGGGCCAAATCCGGGCGAGTGCGAAGCGTCTGCGAGTTGATCAGCGTCGCGGCGGCGCGCGTGGTGAAGCGGCCGAACTTGCCGGGTGTGAAACGATACTCGGCGGCGAAGTCCACGCCCTCGGCCTTGGTCGTGCCGTAGTTGCCGAGCACGGTGCGGATTTCGCGGAGTTCGCCGGGGAGGTTGTTGGCGGAGTCGCTCGCGGTGGGGGTCGCTCGGATGATGAAATCGCCGAAGAGCGTGGGGTTGCCGAGAATCGTCGCCGTGGAGGCCGCGGCACCGATGCGGTTCTTCACCTCGACGGTGTAGAAATCGACGCTGAGCGAGAGGCCCTTGAGCGCGGAGGGCGTGATCAGGACGCCGAAGTTGGTCGACTCGGATTTCTCCGGCGCGAGCAGCGGGTTGCCGCCGGAGCGAATAAGGCGCTGGCCGGTGCCGGTGTCGTTCGCGTTGGAGCCGGGTTTGCCGGCGCGCGCCGGGTCCACGATGTTGAAAACGATGTTGGTCGTTTGCGGAAGGTAGAGTTCGGCGAGCGCCGGGGCGCGGAAGCCCCGGCCCCACGAAGCGCGGAAGGTGATTTCCTTGGCGACCGGCTGCCAGCGGAGGCCGACGCGCGGCACCGTGGTGTGGCCTACGCCGTCATCGGAGAAAGATTCGACGCGACCGGCGGCGTTGAGTTCGAGCGCGTAGAGGCCGGGGATTTTCTGGGCGGCGGAGGTGAGGGGAGCGGAGGCCTCGACGTAGGCGGCGCTCACGCGGCGTTTGCCGCTGGCGGGCGCGACGGGCACCCCTTGGTTGAGCAACTGGACTTGGCTGCGGCGGTCGGAGAATTTTTCCTCGCGCCACTGCGCGCCCAGGGCGACGGAGAGGTTGCCGGCGGGCAGCGTGTAGGCGGAGCCGGTGGCGCGGGCGTCGAAGGCGAGCAGCTCGGTCTTCGCGTCCCGCGTCACTCCGCTGTCGAGGCCGGCGAGGGTCGCGGGGTTGTTGCGGACGGTCGTGCCATTGGCGAAGAGGTTGAGCGCGGTGGCGCGGTTGGTGTCGGCGAGGGCGGCGTTCACCTTGTCCTGCGCGGGGAAATTTTTTAGATCGAGGTGCGAGGTCGATTTGTTCCAGGTCGTGGCGGCGTCCCACGTCCAGCCGCGGGAGAGTTTGCCATCCAGGCCCGCGACCAAGCGGTTCATTTTGTTGCGCGTGATGGTCAGGCGGTCGCCCAGCTCAAGGAAGCGGAAGAACATCGTCTGCGCGGCGTTCGAGGTAAGCGCGATGCCGAATGGATTGAACGGGTTGTTCGCCGGCAGCGTGATGGTGTTGAGCGTGGAGATGGGCGCGGGGGATAGTCCCTCGGTGTTTTTGTTGTTCTGCCAGCCGAACTCGAGAAAGGCCGAAAGGTCGTTGGAGAGCTCATGCCGGAGCATAACGACGACGCCCTTGCGGTCGGCCTCGGTCTGCGGGCGGATCGCGGCGTTCGCGTCGAAGGTGTTTTGGGTCTGGAGCTGGCGGGTGAAGGTGGCGTTGGGTCCGGGCGCGGCGCTGTTGCTGGTGAAGGTGCGCGTGGCGGCCGCGGCGCCGGCGGGAATTACCTGCCCCGTGATTGGGTCGGTGGCGCCCACGGGCACGACGAAGGAGCCGGGGGTGTTGCTCGCGAGCAGCAGCTGGCGCTTCACGGGCTGCGGCAGCTCGCCGAACTTGAACTCGTCGCGCTTATACCAGTCGGCGATGATGGAGATCGATGTCTTGCCTTCCTTGGTGCCGGTGTAGAACGAGCCGCGCAGAATCGGCGCGTTGATGCGGCCGGTGTAGTC
>JBDSGI010000158.1:0-4066 GCA_039919035.1 Opitutaceae bacterium | reverse complement strand
CCGGAGAAGTTGACGCTCACCAGCAGCATGTAGGCTTCCTTCACGGTGCCGCTATTCATCAGCGCGAGGTTGGCGAGCCCCAAGCCGGCGCAGCCCAGCGCGACCGCACGCCGCGTTTCCGCCTGAGCAATCCGCACCAGGCAGTAGAGCGGCCAGGGCGCGTAGCATAGGCTGAA
Organism: Opitutaceae bacterium; assembly: GCA_039919035.1. Classification (GTDB taxonomy): domain Bacteria; phylum Verrucomicrobiota; class Verrucomicrobiia; order Opitutales; family Opitutaceae; genus ER46. The sequence goes on along the minus strand of JBDSGI010000158.1, from coordinate 3,890 downwards.
AAAGGCGGGATGATTGATTCGATAGAGAAAGAAGCCGATGAAAGGCGCGGCCAGTGCGACGATGAGCGCGGAAGGTCCGTGGCGCGTGAGCGCGAGCACGGTGAACCCGAGCCCGGCGGCGAAGAGCCACTTCGCGATGAGGTATTTGAGGTCCCAGGCCCAGGCGGCGCCGTTGGCGGCGATGACGAGGAAGTGGAGCGGGTCACCGAACATCGACTGGCCCTGCGCGAGCAGCGGCACGCCGGCGGCGTTGTAGCGGTTCCAGAGTGGCAGTTCGCCTTGGGCGAGCGCGCGGTGCTGCATCATCGAAAACGGCACGTGCTGCCACATCACGGCCCCGATATCGGAAAGCTTCACGTCGGCAGTTTCGCCGGAGGTGTAGCCGGGCAGGGTGGGGTAGTAGTCGTAGAGCAGGGCCGTGCCCAGATTCGGTGACACGTAGCTCTTCCCGAGAAAAACCACCGGGTAGGCGCTGCCAACGACGGCGAACCCGGCCACGAGCGCCACAGCGCGGGCGGGATGCGCGGTTCCGATTGTCGCGAACCGACCGCACCACGCACGGAACCCGCCCGCCCGGTCGATGAGGAAGAGGAGGAGGGCAAACCCGGCGAACACGGCCGCGACGCGCGCGGCCGAGCCACGCACGTAGTCCCACCAACTGACCGACACGCGGATCGGCTCAGGCAGCACGAAGCCGAGCTGAGGATCGTTGTGCGATGGATCGACGAACATTTCCAGCGCGCCGGCTTTCAGCTTCAACGAGTCGACTTGGTGCAGGGCCGTTAACTTGTCCAACGGCACGTCCAGCACGACGCGGCCGGAATGAGCGATGATCCGCACGGATTCGATCACGACGGTTCCCCCGCGATCAATCGGATCGAGGCGCAACGCGCGGTAGCGGCCGGGCGGCAACGGCACGCGCAGCGCCACGGGTATTTTTGCCGGATCGACGTGGGTGCGGACCGACAGTTCCTCGCGAAAGCCGCGACCGTCATCGTAGTAGGCCTGGAACGTGGCGGGGACGGTGGAGGTGAGCCGGACCTCCAGTTGAAACAAATCCACGTGCATCTTCGCCGCCGGCAGGAACGGCAATGCGGCCATCGCGCTGAGCAGCGCGGCGGCGAGCAGGGCCGGGAGCGAGAAAAACCTCATGTGAAGGGGCGGAGTGTCGACGAAGCGGAGGAGCGGCGACAAGGAATTATCCCGGTGCACCGGGTCACGCGAAACTCACCGCGCTTCGTAGGCGTTACGGGCGCTCTGCCACGCGGCGAACCCAACGAGCACGATGCCGGCGAGTGCCAGCCAAACGAGGTGCCAGCCGTGCTTCACCGCCTGCCATGCCCAGTAGGAGCCGGCGCCCATTTCGACCGGCGGAGAAAAGGCCAGCCACGGCGCGGCTGCCGTGTCGGATGCGGCGACGATAAATGGCGTGCGCGGCGTCCGCACGTAAGCGGCCCGCCACCGGTCGCCCGGAATCTTGGTGGGCTTGATGGTGGTGAGGGTAGCCCCGGTCTGGGCGTCGAGGAGAACGAGGCTGACGCCGGCTTGGCCGAGGTCGCCGGCGGTCTCGAACTTCAACCAACCGAAATTGCCCGCCGTGATGGGGTGGCTCTTCCACGTGCCAGTAACGCCCGCTCCCGTGGAAAAACTGCCCCAGCTTTTGCTGCCGTCGAGCGGAGCGGTCGCGGGCGAAAGGCCGGCGCGCGGCGGCGCCAGCACAGGGGCGCCGCGGGCATCGTTTTCTTGGAAGGCGACGGACGCCTCGGCCGGTTGGAGTGTTAGCGGCTTCCGAATGGGCAGCGCCATCAGCGCCCGCAGGCTGGGGCGCGAGAGGCGCTCGATCAGGCCTTCGGCGCTGGGGTAGGGCAGGTCGGGGCGAGCGAGGTGTTTCGGGTCGTCGGTCGCGAGGTAGCCGCGGAGGTTCGCCTCGGCATTGACGTAGTATTTTTTCGCGTCGCGAAGGTCGTAACGAAGATTGCTGTCGAGCACGGCGTGGAGGCCGAAGGTCGTCACCGCGACCCAGCCGACCGCCAGCGCGTAGTGTTGGTAACGCTGGTAAGCCGCGGTGCGCTTCACCGACAAGAGCCACGCGAGCGCCAGGCCGTTGACGGCGGTGCCGAACGCCAGCGTGTCCATGTAGCGCGAGGCCGGATAGTCCGCGCCAGCCCCCCGAGCGTAGGCGGTGGCCGCGATCTGCAGCAGCACCCAGCCGCCGAGGGCGGTGATAGTGAGCACGTCGCGCTCGTCGGCGGGCGCCCAGGCGGGACGAGTTTCCGAGTCCTCGAAGGTGCGCCGAAAGCCCGCGCTTTTTCCGCGCAGAGCCCGCCAGCAGACCAAGGCCCAGGGCAGCCAAAGAATCGCGCCAGCCCAGTCGCGGTCGCGCAGCGGCCACTCAAGGCTGCGCAGCATCGATAGGACGAAGTCGTGCACCGTCTTCACCTTCATGTGCTGATGGTAGTCCACCTCGACGCGCGTGAGCACCCCGACGGTGATGGCCGCGAGGCACACCAGCAGGGTGGCCCAGTTGTCGCGGATCCGGGTGCGGGCGCCGAGCCAGAGCCAGCCGACGACCATGGTGACGACCACGGCGGCGAACAGCCCCGAGCCCATCGAGCCGAGCGCGAGGACGACGCACAAGGCGCCGAACCACCACGACCCGCTCCCCGGCCGCGCAAACGGCAGGGTTGCGATTCCGCCGAAGGTGAGACCGAGCAGCCAGTATTGCTGCGAGTGAAAGCCTCCGAGGACATTTTGCCACGCCAGCGGCGCGCCAAATAGCGCAGCGACGAGCACGAAGAGTGCCGCCTGCCAGCGGGGCGCGATCCAGCGGCGGCAGTAAAGCCATAACCCGGCGGCCAGCGCGGCGTGCAGCAAGGCGTTTGTCGCCGCCTCCAGCCGCGAATCCCACTGGCCGTTGAGCAGGACGAGTCCAAGGCTTTGCAGCTTGGTGAGGACGACGCGATGCTCGTTGTGCGGCGTGAAAAGGTGCTCGACGAATTTGTCGTTTTCAAACCACGGGATGAAGACGTTGCCCGCCTCCGCGTCCCACTGGTCCCAGTCCGGCATCGCCGAGCCGAAGCGGTCAAATGTCGCCCACTTCACGCCCGTGACGAGCAGGAAGAGACAGACGGCGAAGGCGGGAGCGAGGAGGCGGGGGGCGAAAAAATTTTTAGGCACGCTGGAAGGCGACAGTGGCGCTGACGCGCGGCTGGGCGAGTTCGCCCGCCGGGTAGGAATCGCGGGCCGCCGTCCCGACCGGGACCGGCCAGGCGAGGGCGGTGTCGGAAATCTTGCGCGCGATGGAGGCGGAGCCGAGGTAGGCTTTGGCGCTGCCGGGAATGTCGCGCGTCACGGGATTGGTCCGGCAGGCATGGACGCGCGCCGGCTCGCCGCAGACCGCCTCGACGATCTCGAAGCCGGTCGCGGCGTTGAAGAGGGTCTGCCACGAGGGCGGGGAGAACCGCCAGAAATCCCACGGCTCCTCGTGCATCGGATAGGTCGGGTGCGTGGCGGTAAACACCAGCCCGCCCGGTTCCAGCACGCGGTTCAGCTCAAGGGCGACGTTCCATGGCATCGCCAGATGTTCGAAGACGGAAAAGAAAAACGCCGCCACGAAGCGGCGCGTGTTGGGGAACGGCAGCCAATCGTCGAACTGCACGTCGGGGCTGGGCAGACCGTAGCTGCGCAGGGGCACAGCGGTGGCGGGCTTTGGAAACACCATCTCGATTTTTACCGCGCGGGGCGCGGCCTGAAAACACCAGCCGCACAGGTGCAGCCGCTCGTGGTAGGCGGCGCACTCGTGGATTTTCCAGTGGAGCGGCATGGGCGCGGAGCCAACTAATCGCCCGTGGCGATGGCGAGCAGGTTATAGTGGAGCGGGGTGCCCTCGA
>JBDSGI010000157.1:0-3716 GCA_039919035.1 Opitutaceae bacterium | reverse complement strand
ACGAAAAACAGCCCAAGCATCACGAGGGACAGCCCGTGATTGCGGAAGAAGCGTCGCATGTTCAGGCGAGACGGCACACCGCTCCCGCAGGCCAGCGTGCGATCGCAGCTTCGCCCCTCTCGCGCCTCAATTCTTCAGGTCCCGCCGAGAGCCAACACGGTAGATTGAACGTGCCTGTCCATCGGCACTCGAGAGGAAGTTGATGGGCACGGCGGACCATCCATTCCGGAAATTTGGATAAGAGTTCCGGCGCGATTTCAGTGTCTCCGTCCATTCTGTTATAGAACCAGCGAGGCGGAAGTGGTTCCGCTCGCCGGCCGCGGGAAAAGCCCCGCGCGGCAGATGTGCGCGGGCGGGATCATAGGCTTTGATTCCGCCCCTTTGGTTTGCGTTGGGAAACGTGGCGGGCGGTCCCTTCCTGTTTGCCCCTGGACTTGCTCGTCGGGACGCGATCGGCTTCGCGAAGGGCCCGTTTTACTGCGCTGAGCAGTTCCTCGGGTTTCGGTGGTTTCGTGAGAAATGCCACGGCGCCGTTGGCCACGGCAATCCGCTTAGCGCGTTCGTCGGAAGTCCCGCTGCAAAATATGATGGGCACGTTGTAATTCGTTTGGTTGAGGCATTTCTGCAGTGCCAGTCCGTCGATTTCGGGCATAGCGACATCGAGGATGATACACTTCGCCCGCCGGTGCCCCTGACATTGGATGAACGCCTGAACCGTGCAGTGCGCCTCAGCGCTGTAGCCGCGCTGCCGGAGGAATCGGCAAAGGACTTCACCAAACGGCGCGTGATCGTCCACTATGGCAATCACAGGGGCAGTATTACGGGGAAGATTGGCCATCAGCGGAAGAAAGCGAAGGAGTCATTGCTAGGCCGTTCTAACGGTCGCGCGTTGCTTGGCTAACAGCGCCGACGCGATGGCAGGCGAAGGTAGCCCCGACCGGCTGCGAACGATCGGACGAGCCCGTTTCTCCGGCGGGAGACTCAAAGGCGGGGTCATGGTTTCTTGGACTGGGAGGGCGTGGTGGCGGGTGGGGGAGCCGCGTCCGGGTTCGGCTTGGACGCGTCGGCTTTGCGGTCGCTGCCGTCGGCGCGGATGTTGTCGGCGTGAAGCGTGCCCTCGATTGTGGGGTTGAAGGCGCGGATGAAGCCGTGGCGAAAAAGATTTCCGATGGTGGCGAGCAGGCCGATCTTCGGATCACCAAATTTTCCCTGGAACGGAATGCGCGTCGCCAACTGATCGCGGGATTTGTTTTTCAGCACCCAGGCCGTGGCCGCGACGATGCTCTCCCAAATCCGGGAGCCGAGGCTTTGCTTTTCGCCCGGCAGATCGCTAAAATCGAGATTCTCGAAAAACGGTTTTACATAGCCCTGAAAGCCTCCATCGCGGCCCGCCATCTCGCCGGCGAGCCGGAAGGTGCCGCGGCTGACATCGACGTTGGCGTAGGCTTTGAGGGAGTCGTTCAGCGCCGTCAGATCGACTTCTTCCAGCTTCACGCTGAGGTGGAAATGCGGATCGACGGCGAGGGGCTCGGCTTCGAGCGCGAGCCATAGGCGGCCGCCTCCCAGGCTGTCACCCTCGGCCTCGAGCTTTGCGGGAAACTCCCCGGCGTCCCGTTCGCCGGGCCGGTTGCGCAGGCCCGTCGCCGTGGCGTGCAGGTTGCGGATGAAGACGTCGACGTTCGGCGTCTTGGTGGTGTTGACGTAGCGCAGCAGCCCGCGGTTGATGGTGAGGCGGGTGATATCGATGGGGAAAATATGTTGGACGACCTCCTGCCACCGGCGGTCGAGATCAGTCTGGCTGCTCGCGTTATCCGGCCCCTGCACGAAATTCAGCTGGCTGCCTTCGATGGCGACATCGCTCACGATCTTCCCGTGCACCAGCTCGCGCCACGCCAGCGAGAAATCGATGTGCGGCGCGAGGAAGAAGGGTTCCCGGACTTGCCCCTCCCGTCGAAAGATGGCCAAGCCCCTGATCGAATAGGCACCGCGCCAGAGATGAATGCCGACGGAGTCAACCGACCCGCTGTAGCCGGGAATACGCTGCAACCGCGTGTTGAGCTGGTGGCGCACCACATAGGGCAGGGCGATCCGCGCCGCCACACCGATCACGAGCAGCGCCGCCAGCGCGATCAGCACCTGTCGCGGCCAGGCGAGGACCCGGCGGACCAGGCGGGGAGCGGTTTTTGTTTTCAGCACGGCTGGGCAGTTGACCCTCAGAAGAGACTGCGGTGCGCCCGCGGCGGTCGAATCTTTTTCCGCCGGAGGGGTGGCTCAGCCGGGAAAAGTGCAGTCGGAGGTGGAACGCGTTAACCTCAACGTGCTGGCTTGAGTGCGGGCATCCTGAACTGCCTCGCGGTCAAGTCGGTCCCCTGAACCGCAGGGTGGTTGCGAGTGCCGTTTGTTCGACGGCACGTTCGTTCCGAGGGTGGGTCGCTCAGGACTTCCCGCCGCGAATCAAGCCTGCGAGCAGCGAGATGATGAGCAAGAAGAGGAAAATGTAGAAGAGGACGCGCGCGATGGAGGCGGAGGCGCCGGCGATGTCGGTGAAGCCGAAGAGCCCGGCGATGAGCGCGACGACGAGGAAGATTATAGTCCAGCGAAGCATGGGAGGAGTTGGGTTGAGGTTAGGGTGGAGGGGAAGTCTTGAGATCGCGTCAGGCGATTTGGCGGCGACACGGCCAGTCGACGAGGCCGGAGGCGTAAGCCCGGGCGCGGAAACCCGGCGCATGGGAGCGGATTTGATAATCGTAGCAACGCCACCCCGCCGCGCACCGCATGAGCGCGGTGTGCAGGCCGTCCGAGCCGAGCAGGCGAGCGTTCTCTGCGGCATGCAAGGCGCGCGTTTTTAAGTTGAGGGCGAGAATTTCGAGCAGGTCCAGCAGGCGCATGCCGGCGACGCTCCACGGTTGGACCTCGGTGCCGCAGGCGGACGGTTGGACGGCGTAGAAGACGGCGCTCACCGTGGGGTCCTGAATCGATCGAAGATCGATGCCTTCCTCCGCCAGAGCATTCGCGAGCGTGGACGGGGCCGCGCGGCCCGCCGCGGCGAGTCCGAGCGCCAACTCGCGCAACGCAATTTCCTCGGAAGGGAGGTGGCGATATAGCCCGTGGCCGGCGCGCTCGGCTTCTTGGGAGCCGGTAACGAGGGTGGAAAGGTCGTGCACAAAAAGTTCGTAGAGATTGCGGGCGGCAAACTCCGTAGGGCTGGCCGGGGCCAGCGACCATTTCCAAGCGTGGGACATGAGACCCTCGGGGGGAGCGCACGAGACGGTGGGCATAATGAGCGGTGAGCTGAATTTTAGGACGCACTCGCTGCTAGCAGGCGCGCGACAGGGTCAAGGAGGCGAAGAAGTTGTGGGCTTTGGCCTGGGTTCTGAATTCATGGGTGCGGTGCGCCTCGCGCCTACGGGAAGGTGAGGTGCCCCGGGATCCGGCTGCGGTGGGCCCGAGTGACAAGAGCGGCGAGGTTTGCACGGAGGAGAGCGGATTACCCGCGGGTTTTTTGCGCGGCGGACTCTTCTTGATCCTTACCCGCCGCGAGCGCCTCCGCGTTTACGATGCCGGACAGCTCGGTGAGTTCCTCGTTGGTTTCGCCTTCTTCGTTGAGTGTCTCTTGCAAAAGATCCGCCACCTTGGATTCGCCGAGCGCCTCTGCGAAGGCCCGCGCGGTGCCATAGCCCGCCATCTCGTAGTGCTCGACGCGTTGGGCAGCGCCA
>JBDSGI010000156.1:0-3108 GCA_039919035.1 Opitutaceae bacterium | reverse complement strand
AACCTCATTCGCGCACTACGCGCTGGGCCGACTGGACCTCGCCCGTGAACTCCGGTGCGCAGCCCGTGCCGCCGATCGTGTTACGCCCAATCCAAACTTCGGCCGCTTCGGCGGTGAAGAAATACATTTTCTCGTCCCACAGCTTCACGCCATCGACGGTCAGGCGCATCCCTCCTGGCTGCTCTGCCTCCATCAGCGTCGCATCCTCCACCGCCGCCAACGACGCGAAGGATATTTCAAATTCGTGCGACCGATCCGAAGCCAGCCGCACCGTCGGGCTTACGGCCAGCGGCGATCCCCAGTGATCGAGGGAGAACCGCACCTCGTCGCCCCCCAGATACTCGATCATCAGCAAATCGCCCGCGCCGCTCCGCCCGGTGACCACCAGCGGCTCTCGCCCCGCCGGACGCGATACCGGCAAGACCACGCGAAGCCGCAGCGTGTCGCCCGGCCCCGTGAGGTCGTTGCCGCGAAAATCCGCGCGGAGGGCGGAGACCGCCGCCGGAAACGGGTTGGCAACCCGGCTCCACGACTCGACCCGCCCCACCCGAACCTCGCCGAAGCTCGCGCGCTCAAGGCGCAAATGCTCCCGGAGCACCACTTCGCCATCCACCGCGATCTCGGCGCGGCGCAGCATTGCGCGAATTTCCGCCGGCGTGCGGCCGGCAAAGAACGGATGCGTCGCCGGTGGAAAGAGCGAGGCGAGCGAAACGCTCACCCGATGCACCGCGTCCGCCGTCAACACCAACGGTCGTCCAAAACGCTCCGGCGCGTCGGCGGGCGCCAGGCCAAATTGCACCCGCCCGTCGCCGGTGTTGCGCAAAATTACGCGGTCCTCCTGCGAGCGCCGGCCAATGCGCGCGATGACTTCATCGCCTTTCGGCGCGCCAACCGGGACGCGCACGCGCAACTCGATCGGCCCGTAGTTCACGCCGAGCATGCGCTCAACGAGGGCGGGCGCGCGATTGAACAATTGCGCGAGCCGGTGCGCGAGCCGTGGGTTGTGGTGGGCAAGCAGACCGTCGAATTGCAGGCTGAAAACCACCCCAAACGCCGCAGACGCCACCGCCACTGCGCCGACCGCCATCATGATCCACCGTCGCCAAAGTCCACGGGCGGCGAGACTCAGTCCACGATCCAATGCCAGCAGCCCGACACCCGCGAGCAGCAGGAAGGCCGGCACGAATTCCACCTGATATCGAGCGAGGGCGCTGAAAAACAGCAGCATCACGCCGCCCGTCCCGGCAAAAAGCAGTGCCGCCGCCGTCAGCCACGCCCCAAGCGGGCCGCGCTCGTCCGCGTTCCGCCGCCAGAGCGCCAGCGGTGCCAGCAGTGCCAGCCACATGATGGGAAAATGAGTTAGCAGCCCGTAGATGTCGCCGCGATGGACCGTGAAGCCTTCGGGCGCCACCCCGAGGTCGCCGCGCGAGATAAACGGGAAATACCGCGTCCATTCCGCTGGCCCGAAAAAGTGGGCGTAGAAGGTGAAAGGCACGTAGCGCGTGGCGAAGTGCGGCAGCTTGGACTCGTAGTCGAAGCTGAGTTGGTAAGCCTGGCCAAACTGCAAGGGATCGCCGAAGCGGGCCCAGTTGTGCCAAGCCATCGCGGCCCCGATGGCGGCGAGCGGCAGAGTGGCCGCGAGCAGGAGCCGCCAAGGCACGCGACGTGCCTGCCACCACCACCAAACGAGCGGCGCGGCAAGCAGCCCGCCCGCGAACAGATACGTCGGCCGCGACGCGATCGCCAACCCGAGGCAGAGCCCCGCACTCGCCCACCAACGCGCGCGCCCGCGCGCCGCGTGCAGGCTTTGCCACAAGGCCCCCAGCGCGAGCATCGCGAAGCAGTAGCCACCGGCAATCGGCAGCTCCCACATTTCGGGTCGGCGGAGCAACCCGGGCGTCGCGCTCGCGAGGCCGAGGGCGAGCACGCCCCACAGAACGACACCCAAGCCGGCCGTCGGAAAATACCGCCGCCGAATCGCGAGAAAAACCACCGTGCTCGCCAGAAACCCCAGATAGACGAAAACCAGCACCGCCACCGCCAGCGGCATATCCATGCCGGTGATCACCCGGAACGGCAGCATCAGGAGCACCATCGGCGCGGCGCCGAAATAGACGTAATATTTTCCCCGGTAGAGCGACGCATCGTGCAGCCCCACGCCTGGCGGACGTTGCGCGGGATCATAGGGATTTTCCAGTTTCAGCAACGCCTCTGGCACCGCGGTCTTCATGTGCAGCTGGCCGACCAGATAGCCGTCGATGAGCCGGTTGTAGTAGTCCCTTTGCTCGTGCCCGAAATCCCACGGCTCCCCGGTCGAGCGCACCGTCCACAGATAAAACCAGCCGATGGCCATGCACAGGGAGAAGACCGCCACGCGCTCCATCTTGCGTCCGTTCGACTGGGGCCGGGGCGCGTCCATCTCAAAACCTCACTTGCGTCGCCGCGCCGGTTAGCTTCGCCTTCGTCATTCACGACCACGGAATGAACCGCGCCAGCATCGAGCAACCCCTATTTGCCATCATCGGCTGCGGCCTAATCGGACGGAAACGCCTCGCGGCCTTGGCGCCTAGGGCGTCCTCCGAAGTCTTGGCGAAGGAGGGGCCGCCGGTGCTTTATACCTGTGATCTGAACCCCGCGCGCGCCGCCGCCCTCTCGGAGCTCGCGCCCGGTTGCACCGCCACGACGGACTATCAGGTCGCCCTCGCCGACGCCCGCGTGTCGGCCGTCATCGTTTCGACGCTGAACGCCTCGCTCGCGCCCATCGCGCTCGCGGCCGTGCGCGCCGGCAAGCACGTGCTGGTCGAGAAACCCGGCGCGCTCAACGCCGCCCAGCTCCGCGTGCTCCGCGAAGCCGCCCGCGCCACCGGAGCCCGTGTGCGCCTCGGCTACAATCACCGCTTCCACGGCGCGCTGCTGAAAGCCCGCGCGATCGTCGACTCGGGCGCGCTGGGCCCGCTGATGTTTCTCCGCGCGCGCTACGGCCACGGCGGCCGCCACGGTTACGACCGCGAATGGCGCGCCGATCCCGCGCTCGCCGGCGGCGGCGAACTCATCGACCAAGGCGTGCATCTCATCGATCTCGCGGGCTGGTTTCTGGGTGAGTTTCCC
>JBDSGI010000155.1:0-7958 GCA_039919035.1 Opitutaceae bacterium | reverse complement strand
TGCAGAATTGGGCGGTGGAGCAGCTCCCCGGTGGCACGACGATCGTGAAGGATGGCGCGTTGGAAATCTCCGACGTCGCCGGTTGCACCGTGTGGTATCGGGAGAAACTCACCGCGCCGGTGGAGATTAGCTACGAGGTGACCGTGGTGGCCAAGGGCGGGCCGCACGACCGCGTTTCCGACCTCAATTGTTTTTGGATGGCGGTCGATTCCCGCCAAGCCGGCGCTCCGTTCACCTCCGATCCGCGCCGCACTGGGAAGTTTTCGGACTACGACAGCCTGTTGACCTACTACGTCGGCTACGGCGGCAACAACAACTCGACCACGCGGTTTCGGCGTTACGACGGCTCCGCCGCCCGCCCGCTGCTCCCCGAGCACGATCTGTCGGACCAGCAATTCCTGCTGGAAGGCAACCGCACCTACCGGATTCGCCTCGTGGCGCGCGATGGCGTCGCGGAATACTGGCGCGACGGCGAACGCATCTTCTCGTTCCGCGATCCCTCGCCGTTGGCCGAAGGCTGGTTTGCGCTGCGGACGGTGCGCAGCCATCTCGTGGTCAAGAATCTCGTCATCAAGCGTCGCTGAGCCATGCAACAGCCGACGGCAAAAGGCGCCGCCCCGCGCCGCTGGCCTACTTGAAGAGCGGCGTGACGGAAATGTAACGCGTGTGGTTTATTCGGTCGTTGGCGAGCACGGTCTGGCTTTCGCCAAAGTAAGTTTTGTGATCGACGTGCGGTAGGCGTGCACCGAGGGTTTTTCGCGGGATTGGGAATAACCAGCGCTCGGGCGCGCTCTTATGGGTCATTCGCCATTTCCCATCGCCTTTGCCATGCTGAATTCGCCTGTCGCCGCCGCCATCCAAGCCAACCTCGCTGTCGTTCGCCAGGGCGTCACGCTGATCGTGCAACTCGGTGATGAACGTTACGCCCGGCGTCTGCCGCTGTGTTTCAATGCCGCGATTGGCGGCCATACCCGCCACATCATTGAGCACTATCAGGCCTTCCTTGCCGCCTTGGACGACGGCGAGATCGACTACGAGCGGCGCGCGCGCGATCCTTTGGTGGAGAACAGCACGGGCTGTGCGACCGGATTGCTGGAAGCAATCGCGGACCACTTGAACGAGCTGGCGCCCGCCCTGGCCAATCGCGGATTGCAGCTTTGCGCCGAGACCTCGCCCGGCATCGCGACGGCGACGACGGTGCTCCGCGAGCTGGAGTTTCTACTCAGCCACACGGTGCATCATTACTCGCTCATCGCCGTGATGGCCCGGCTGCAGGGCTGCGAACCGGATGCGGGCTTCGGCATCGCGCCCTCGACTTTGAAGTTTCAACGGCAGCAGGCGGAGTCATGTGCACGGTAAGCTGGCGCCGCGGCAGCGAGGGTGACCACGATCTTTTTTTTAACCGTGACGAACTGAACACGCGTGCGCCGGAGCTTCCGCCCGCCGGGGACCACGCGGCGGGCGTGGCTTGGCTTGCGCCGCGCGACGGCGACCGGGGCGGCACCTGGCTGCTCGTTAATGAATTCGGCCTCACCGTCTGCCTGCTCAACGATTACGGTAATCCGTGGCGCCCGGCGACAGTCGCAGTCCCGTTCAGCCGCGGTCACGTGGTGCTCGCCTGTGCCGCGGCGACGCGGTTGGCCGAGGTGGCGGAGGCGGTTAACGCCCAGCCGCTCCGGCGGTGCGCGCCGTTCCAGCTGGTCGCGCTTTCGCCCGACGAGGGACTGGTGCTGCTCCAATGGGGCGGTGGCGACGGGCTGAAGAGGACGCAGACGGCGGTGGTCCCGCCGCTCTCATCGTCGTCCTATGCAACCGATGCCGTCATCGCGGCCCGCGTGCAACGGTTCGGGCAATTTGTCCGGAATCCGGCGTCGACGGCAGCCAGCGAACTCTCCGCCTATCATCGCCACCACGATTCGGCGGCGGGCGCGGAGTCGGTGCTCATGCGGCGGCCGGACGCGGCGACGCGCAGCATTTGCCACGTGCGAGTCGACCAATCGCGGGTGCGGCTCGATTACTCGGCGGTGCGATGGAGCGCTGCGGGCGCGATGATTGCGGAGCCAATCAGCTTCGTGCTCACGCGCCGCGCGCCGGGGGCGGGCTAGACGCCGCCGGTCGGTGCGGTCGCCGCGGGCGGCTCGGTGGGTTTGGGCGGCGGGGGTTTGCTGGCCGCATCGACGCCTTTGCGCAGTTGTGCGATCCAGCGTTCGATGCCGCTGTGGGCGTGGCCGAAGCGCGAAAAGCTACTGATGACCTGGAGCGGCGTGCCTTCGCTATAAGCTACGAGCGCGAGCAACTGATCGCTGCTCGCGCCGTCGAGCACTTCGAACTCGAGACTCACGCCGCCGTTGTCGAGCGGCCACAGCAGCAGGCCGGTAACCACGTTCAGCGTGGGGCTTGACGTGTCCACGCCGGTCACGGCACCGCGAATGCGCAGGGTGCCTTGGTCCGCGACGGCGGCCACGGTGCGGTCGGTTGCGAAGGCTTTTTTCAGCGCGGCATCGCAGAACGCGGCGAGCTCGGCCGACTCGGCCGGCGTGATCTTCGCGGTGTCTTTGGCTCCGAGCCGCACGATGGTCGGCTCGAGGAGCACGCGCGGGTAGTCGTTTTGCGGCCAATGAGGGCGAGTGTAGTCGAGCCGGTGTTTGTCGCTGGCGGAGGGCGCGAGCTGATCGTAGTTGCCGAGAAATCCGGTGCGGGTCGTGGCGAGATTCGCGCAGCCCGAGAAGGCGAGGCCGATCGTCGCAAGCGCGATCAAGGCGAGGAAACGGCGGGGTGGTGGGAGCACGGCATGAGAGGCCGTGGGTGGCGGCTTATTCCCGCGCGGGCGCCACGCGACTGAGCACAAAGGTAGCGACGTCCGCCTTGGCGGCGGGGCCAAACTCGCAGCGGTCGCCGCCGGCGGCGAGGAGGATGATCGCGTTGGCGTCGGCGTTCATGCCGAGGCCGGGCCGGCTCACGTCGTTGGCCACGATCCAATCGAGGTTCTTCTCGGCGAGCTTGCGGCGGGCGTAGGTCTCGACGTCGTGCGTCTCGGCGGCGAAACCGACCACGATTTGGCCGGGGCGCTTGCGTGCGGCGAGTGTGCGCAGGATGTCCACCGTCGGCACGAGTTCTAGGGTGACTGGGCCGCGTGTTTTCTTTTCCTTCCGGGCCGAAGATTGTTTCGGCCGATAGTCGGCGACCGCCGCCACGGCGATGAACAAGTCGCAATTGGGAAAATGCGGCTCGCACGCCGCCAGCATGTCAGTGGCGGAGACGACGGGATGCAGCGCGACGCCCGATGGCGCCGCGAGGGCGACCGGGCCACTGACCAAATCAATCTGCCAGCCGCGCGCGACGGCGGCGGCGGCCAGAGCGTAGCCCATCTTGCCGCTGGAACCGTTGCTCAGGAAGCGCACCGGATCGAGGTGTTCGCGGGTGGGGCCGGCGGTGATGAGACAGCGGAAGACGGGGGGCATGGAGGAGAGGGTGCGAGCCACGCCGGGGGCGGCGTATTCCGCAATTAACTTTTCCCGCGACGTGGGGAATTTTTTGCGCGGGCCCCGGCTCCCACTCCCGCATGTCAGATTATTTTTCGCTTGCCCCCGCCCTGCGCATCGCGAGCTGGATTGCCCGGATCGTGGTCGCGATCATTTTGCTCCAGACGCTGTTTTTCAAATTCACCGGCGCGCCAGAATCGATCTACATCTTCAAGGCGGTCGGCCAGGAACCCTGGGGCCGTTATGGCTCGGGCGTCGTGGAGCTGATCGCGAGCGTGCTGTTGTTTTTCCCGCGTGGCGTTGCGCTGGGCGCGGCGCTCGCGCTGGGCACGATGAGCGGCGCGATATTTTTTCACCTGACCAAGCTCGGCGTGGTGGTGCAGGGCGACGGCGGCCTGCTCTTCGCGCTGGCGCTGGTCGTCTTCGCCAGCTCCGCGTTCCTCGTGTGGGTGCATCGCCGTTCCCTTCCAATCGTCGGCCCCACGGTGGCAAATCTCTTCCCATGAAAATCCTGCTCCGTCTCTCCCTCCTGCTCCTCGCGCTGCTTCCCGCCGGCCTGCGCGCCGAGAAGCCCGTCAACACGACCCTCTCCGGCGTCGCGATTAAAGGCTACGATCCCGTCGCGTATTTCACGGCGGGCAAGCCGATGAAGGGCGAATCGAAATGGACGACCGAATGGCACGGCGCTACCTGGCGCTTCGCCAGCGCGGCGAACCGCGATGCGTTCAAGGCCGAGCCGGAGAAATTCGCGCCGCAATACGGCGGCTACTGCGCGTGGGCCGTGAGCCAGGGTTACACCGCCGGTATCGATCCGGATGCGTGGAAAATTGTGAAAGGCCGGCTTTATCTTAACTATGATGCAGGCGTGCAGAAAAAATGGTCAGGCGACGTGCCCGGCAACATCGTCAAGGCGGACGCCAACTGGCCGAAGATCTTGAAGAAATAGTTGCCCGCCGCCGTGGGGGGCGACCAAGTTGGCCGATGCAAGAATGGTTTCAGGCGGCTTTGGCTTCGGCCACAGCCGGCGGGCCGGCGGCGCTTACGGCGCTGGCGCTCGCCACGCTCGTGAGCGAGGACTTGGCTTGCATCGCGGCGGGCCTGCTGGTGTCGCGCGGGGTGCTGGCGTTTGCACCGGCGACGGCGGCCTGCGCAGCGGGCATCTTTGGCGGTGACCTGCTGCTGGTGCTGCTGGGGCGGACGGTGGGACGGCGATCGCTGGCGGCGGCGCCGCTGCGCTGGTGGGTGTCGGCCGAGGCGGTGCGGCGGGCCGAGGGCTGGTTCGCGCAGCGCGGACCGTCCTTGATTCTCGCGAGTCGTTTTATGCCGGGGGCGCGGTTGCCGACGTATGTGGCCGCCGGCGTGCTCGGCGGGTCGCTGCTGGCGTTTGCCGGTTGGTTCGCGCTGGCGTGCGCGCTGTGGACCCCGCTGCTCGTGGGGGCGGCCGTCTTATTGGGCGAAGGCGCGCGGATGCTTTTCACGACTTGGGCAAACGCAGTGCCGGCGCTGCTCGCGGCCGCAGCGGGGGCGTTGCTGCTGGCGCGGCTCGCGGTCGCGGTTGCGACCTGGCGGGGCCGGCGGCTTTTGCTCGGCCGTTGGCGGCGAATGACGCGCTGGGAGTTCTGGCCGATGTGGGCGGTTTACCCGCCGGTCGTCGGCTACATTCTCTGGCTCGCCGTGCGGTATCGCAGCCTCGCGCTTTGCACGGTGGCCAATCCCGGCATCGGGGCCGGCGGCGGGCTCGTGGGCGAATCGAAAAGCGAAATTCTGCGCGGGCTCGCGAGCGCGGGCGAGCGCGTGGCGCGCTGGACGCTGCTGCCGGCGGGATCGGCCGGCGCGCGCGGCGCGGCGCTGGACGCGTTCATGGCAACGGAGGGCCTCGCGTTTCCGATCGTGTTGAAACCCGATGTCGGCGAGCGTGGCGCCGGGGTCGTGATTGCGCGGACGGCTACGGACGTGGAGTCGGCGCTGGCCGCTGAGCCCGGGCCGATGCTCGCGCAAGCGTATGTGCCCGGCGTGGAGTTCGGGATATTTTATCACCGGCACCCGAGCGCGGCGCACGGCGAGATTCTGGCGATTACGGACAAGCGGATGGTCTCGGTCGTCGGGGACGGCGCGCGTTCACTCGAGGAACTCATCCTCGCGGACAAGCGCGCGGTGTGCATGGCGAAATTTTTTCTGGGCAAACACGCGGACCGCCTCGACCGCGTGGCAGCGGCGGGCGAGAGTGTGGCGCTCTCAGAGCTCGGGACGCACTGTCGCGGCGCGTTGTTTCTCGACGGCACGGCCTTGGTCACGCCGGCGCTTCACGCGGAAGTGGAACGCGTGAGCCGCACCTTCGCGGGTTTTAATTTTGGGCGCTATGACGTGCGCACGCCCTCGGCCGAGGCTTTGCAACGCGGCGAGTTTATCGTCATCGAGCTGAACGGCCTGACCTCGGAGGCGACGAGCATCTACGATCCGGGGCATTCGGTGTGGTTCGGCTGGCGCCTGCTGTGCCGCCAGTGGCGAATCGCGTTTGCGATTGCGGCGGAAAACCGGGCGCGCGGCGCAATTCCGCTCACCGGGCGGGAAGTTTTCGGGCTGCTCGCGGCTCATAACCGCACGCCATGAAGCCAACTACTCCTTCCGCCCTCGTCACGGGTCGCTACGAGCTGACCCTGGCCGAACATCTCGACGACGTGCGCGCGGCGCAGCGGCTGCGCTTCGAGGTCTTCAACCTCGAGCTGCACGAGGGCCTTGCCGAAGCGTTTACGACCGGGCTTGATGCGGATGAGTTCGACGAGGTGTGCGACCATCTCGTCGTGCACGATCGGGAGACGCGTGCGGTGGTCGGCACTTACCGTTTGCAGACGGGCCGGAGCGCGGCGGCGCACCGGGGCTACTACAGCGCGCGGGAATTTCATTTTCAGCCCTACGAGCCCGTCCGCGATCAACTGATCGAACTGGGCCGGGCGTGTGTGGCCGCCGAGCATCGCAATCAAACGGTGCTCGGGCTCCTGTGGAAAGGCATCGCGCGCTATGCGCAGGCGCACGGGGCGAGGTATCTGACGGGTTGCAGTTCGCTGACGACGCAGGACGAGGCGGCGGCCCTCGCAACCTATCGCGGCCTCACCGCCTGTCTGGTCGAGTCGCGCTGGCAGACACGGCCGTGTCCAGGCTGGCGCTGTTCGGCGCTGAACGGCCACGCGGTGGCGCTGCCGGTGCCGCGTTTGCTCCGGGCCTACCTCGGGCTGGGGGCGAAAATCTGCGGCGAGCCGGCGATCGATCGGGAATTCAGCACGGTCGATTTTCTTACCTGGATGGATTTGGAGAACCTCGGTTCGCCCCTGCTGAGGAAGATCCTCGGCTGAGACCCTCGCGACTAAAACCATGAGGCTGCCTGTCGCCATTCGCGCCGTGTTTCGCCTTGGATTACTGAGCGGGATCGTGGCCTGGTCGGCCGCCGAAGTTTTGCTGGTGTCGCCGCGAGACCGGGCGGCGTGGTTGCAGCGGGTGTGCCGCCGGGCGCTGCGCGCGCTCGGGGTGAGCGCCTGCGATGTCGGCTGGGCGCCGCGCGGCGCGGTGGTGGTGGCGAATCATCTGGGCTACCTCGATATTCTCGTGCTGGGCGCCCTGGCGCCGTGCGTGTTTGTGGCGAAGAGTGAGGTGCGCGGCTGGCCGATCTTCGGCTGGTTCGCGCGCCGGGCCGGGACGCGTTTCGTGGATCGCGAGCGGCGGGGCGATGTCGCGCGGGTCGCCTCGGAATTTGCCCCGGTGATTGCGGCGGGGGCGAACCTCGTGCTTTTTCTCGAAGGCACGAGCACGGATGGCCGCGCGGTGCGGCCCTTCCGTTCGTCGCTGCTCGAGCCGGCCGTGCAGGCGGGCTGGCCCGTTGTCCCGTCGGCGGTGGCGTATGCCGTGCCGGCGCCGCACTCGGTGCCAAACGAAGTGTGCTGGTGGGGTGACATGACGCTCGTCCCCCATCTCCTCAATCTCGCAGGCCTGCCGCGTATCACCGCCATTGTCGGGTGGGGTGAGCCCGACGCCGCGACGTCCGACCGCAAGGCGCTCGCCCAAGAAATGCACGCCCGCGTTCAATGGCTGCGCGGGGCTATCATCGCCTGCGCGGATGGTTCGGCGGAGGCGAAACCTCCGTTGCGTCTGGCGCCGGCATCGGCCTGAGTCGAGCAACGACATGAGCACCACCACTTCCTCCCTTGCGGGAAAAACCATCGTGCTCGGGGTGACCGGTTCCGTCGCCGCCTACAAGGCCGCCGACCTCGCGAGCAAGCTCACCCAGCTCGGCGCGATCGTGCGGCCGGTGCTGACCGAGGGCGCGAAGCGCTTTGTCACGCCGCTGACGTTTCAATCGGTCACGCACCAGCCCGTGGCGGAGGGGCTTTGGCACGAGGACGACCCGGCCGTGGTCGCGCACGTCGCTCTCGCCGACCGCGCCGACTTGCTCCTGGTGGCACCGGCGACCGCGAACACCCTCGC
>JBDSGI010000154.1:0-2599 GCA_039919035.1 Opitutaceae bacterium | reverse complement strand
CCGCCCCAGCGCGGAACGTCGTAGTGCTCGGTCCAGCCGGTGCGGCCGGGGTATTGGCCGGTGAGCATCATGACGCGCGTCGGCGTGCAGATCGGATTGGTCCACGCAGTTTCGAACCGCACGCCGCTCGCCGCGAGCCGGTCGATATTGGGCGTGGGGAAATCCGCGCCGTAGCTGCCGATCCAGTCGATGCCGATGTCGTCGGCGAGGAGGAAGATGAGGTTGGGCGCGCGGGAATCGGCGGCGGGCAGCGCCAGGAGCGACGCGAGAAACAATAGGACGGTGAGAAAAAATGAAGGACGCATGGGCGGAGGGGGTGAGGGAGAGGAGCTTTCCTGCCGGAGGAGTGGGGCTGTGCCAACCCAAAGGACGCTGAATCAGTTAACCTGTTTCAACGCGCGGCAAGGCTTCGGCTGACAAGCGCGTTTAGCTTCAACTCCATTTGCACTCTGGCGCGGGTGAGGTGGCTCACCGTCCCGGCGGCGCTGCTGGCATCAGTGGGCAGGTTTTCCGTTCGCCTGGCCTTTTTTGCCCTTGGGCGGTGGGGCCGCGGCGTCGTCCTGCTGACCAAACTTCGCGCGCCGGTCCCGTTCGTGACGCTCGGTCGAGCTGAACGTGCCCTCGCGGGCGGGCTCGTGCGCCTTCGCAGCGAGGGCGGTGAGCCGGGCGAGAGTCGCGGGCTGGGCGGCGGCGAGATCTTTTGCTTCACTCGGGTCGACTGCCAAATCGTAGAGTTCCCAGGCGGCGGAGGGCTGGGGACGGACGGCCCGCCAGTTTCCCTGCCGAACAGCCGTCCATGCGCCGATTTCCCAGTAGAGATAATCGTGCTGCGCCTGCGGCTGACCCGCCGCCGCCGCACCGATCAACTCAGGGAGAAAACTTATGCCGTCGATGTCGGCCGGGGCTTTCGCGCCGACGAGATGTGCGAGGGTGGGCAGCAGGTCCGGAAAGTAGCCCAGAAAATCGCTGACCCGCCCCGGGGCGATTTTTCCCGGCCAACGGGCAATGAATGGAACGCGCAGCCCGCCTTCGTAGAGCGTGCCCTTCTTGCCCCGATACTCGACCCCGGTGCGCGGATCCTTGTTGGCCAGATGCACGCCGCGCGGAAACTCAGTCGAACTGAAGTAGTCGTTGCCGCCGTTGTCGCCGCTGAAGAACACGAGAGTGTTCTGCTCCAAGCCAAGGTCCTTCAGCAGGGCGAGCACCTCGCCGACCTGACGGTCGATCATCGTGACCATCGCGGCGTAGCGGCGTGCGGGCTCCGGCCACGATCGATCCTGGTAGAGCGCCCACGCGGCGTCGGAGTCGGGAATGTCAAAATTTCCGTGAGGCGGCGTGTAGGGCAGATAGGCGAAAAAGGGCCGATCCTTGTTCGCGTGAATGTAATTCAACGCCGCGTCGTGAATGACGTAGTGCGCGTAGGTCTTGCCGCTGCTCCCGCCGTGGTTGCCGGCGAGCGGGACCTCCTCGCTGTTACGGATGAGATAGGGTGGATAATAAGTGTGGGCGTGGACCTGGTCGTAGTAGCCGAAGAACACATCGAAACCGTGTCGCTCGGGGACGCCGGTCGAGTCGCGACCGCCGACGCCCCATTTGCCAAAACCTCCCGTGGCGTAGCCCAGCGGCTTCAGCATCGAGGCGATGGTCGGCTCCTCCGCGCGCAGCGGCGTGCCGCCACCGTTGGAGCGCACCGAGGTGTGGCCCGTGTGTTTCCCGGTGAGAAACGCGCAGCGGGTCGGCGCGCAGACCGACGAACCGGCGAGAAGATTGCGAAACCGGATGCCTTCCGCCGCCATGCGATCCAATTGGGGCGTCTGGATGGTTTTTCCTCCCATGAAGCCCGGCTCAAAGTAGCCGAGTTCGTCCGCCATGATATAGACGACGTTGGGCGGCGGGGCGGCGCATGCGGAAAAAGCGACGCCGAAGAGCGCCGCGATCGGAAGCGAGGATCGAATGATTTTCATGGCTGGGGGTAATTTAGCGCGACGTGCGAAAGTGCTGCACCAGCGGCGCAGGGCCGAACGGCCGGCAGAGTGAGTTCATTGGCCGCTGGTTTTCTCCGGACTCGTGAACCGTGAACTTCGGCGAGCCCGCGGTAGCGGAAAGGGCGGGCCGAACTGTGCGATAGCGGAGGTCATCAGACGGGCTGCGTCGTCGCTATTTTCCGGAAAGGAGACGCAACGGGGTGGGTTCAATAGCGGCCGTTCGTGCCGAACAGCTGGAGCTTGGACGGACGGGGGCGGACGCGGACGGAATTGTCCGGCTCACCGGTCACCCGGTTGAATTCATCGGGCGTTCGTTTGCTGGGGATGTAGTCGCCGGTTTCCTTCGTGAAATCGGCGAGCGCCTGCTGCAGGTGGAGGCGAACGCTGTGGTAGACGGGATCGTCGATGACGTTCTTGAGTTCACCGGGATCGCGCTGGAGATCGTAAAGCTCCCACGGGGCCCGCGGGGCGAGAAAGCAAATCTGCTGGTGGGGCGGAAGCTTGCCCGCGGCTTGCAGCTTCAGCATCGCCTGCCAGCTCAGACCGCGTCCCGCATCGGCGGACGGGGTGGACGGCAGGTCGATGTAGTCGTTGCGCACCAGCTTATATTGCTG
>JBDSGI010000153.1:0-7070 GCA_039919035.1 Opitutaceae bacterium | reverse complement strand
CCGAGAGCTATTGGGGCAACGTGAACCCCATCGGCAAGCGCTCGTGCTACGACGAGGGCAAGCGCTGCGCCGAGACCCTCTTCTTTGACTACCACCGCGAGAACAAGGTCGATATCCGCGTCATCCGCATCTTCAACACCTACGGCCCGCGCATGCACCCGAACGACGGCCGTGTCGTCTCAAACTTCATCGTGCAGGCGCTCAAGGGTCAGGATCTCACGATCTATGGCGATGGCACCCAGACCCGGTCGTTCTGCTACGTCGACGACTTAATCGAGGGCTTTGTGCGCTTCATGACACAA
The DNA here is from genome assembly GCA_039919035.1 of Opitutaceae bacterium. Taxonomy (GTDB): domain Bacteria; phylum Verrucomicrobiota; class Verrucomicrobiia; order Opitutales; family Opitutaceae; genus ER46. The sequence continues at coordinate 6,768 of JBDSGI010000153.1, read as the reverse complement.
ACTGAGACGGTTGGCCCGCTGAACCTCGGCAATCCCGGCGAGTTCACGATGCTTCAGCTCGCGGAGAAAACGATCCAGCTGGTCGGCGGCAAATCCAAGATCGTCCACAAGCCGCTCCCGAGCGACGACCCGAAGCAACGCCGACCCGACATCACCCTCGCAAAAAAACACCTGGGAGGCTGGGAGCCGCAGGTGCCGCTCGAAGACGGCCTTCGCCGGACCATCGCCTACTTTAAGACGAAGGTTTAGCGGCGTTTGGGTCCCGGTTTAGAGGTAGCTCAACCACGTCTCGCGCCGCCGGCGCTTGAGTTCGGCGAGCCGGCGGCAGACCGGATAGAGCAGGGTGATGACAGTTGCCCAGACGGCGTAGGGGAGAGCGAGGTTCACGCCCGCGTTGGCCGGAACCTTAGCGCCATCGCTGAAAGGTGAGATCGTCGCGTCGCTGGTTGGGAAAAAAAGCAAGACGACCGCGAGCGCGTGAGGAAGAGGGGCGCGGAGGTCGCGGCAAGGTCCGAAGGATCTAGCCCGTGGAGCGCACCCCGATGGAAAAAATCCGTGTGTGATCGAGGGCCATCACGACCATCCGAGACCGCGCAGCAGGTCCACCGACTCAATCCGGGGGCCAGGCAGGGCAATCGCGGGGAAGGGGGCGGCCATGGACATCGGCTAGTTACGAAAACTCGCACGCGCTAGGCCAGCTTGGAGGGCTCGGGGTGCCGGCGACCGGTCTGGGCTTGGCCGGATTCTGCATTTGCCAACCCCGGGACCGGTCCTAACGTTCGCCCCTCTTCATGTTCTCGTTTTTGCTCAAACGGTTTTCAGGCCGCCACTATAAGAAATTCCTCGAGAAGGCTCGCCCCACCGTCGCGCGCATCAACGAGCTGGAGCAATCCTATCAGTCGCTGACCGACGAGCAGTTGGCGGCGAAGACCGGCGAGTTCCGCGCCCGTATCGCGGCTGCGAAGGACAAACACGCCGCCCTCGACGAAGTGCTGCCCGAGGCGTTTGCCGTCGTGAAAAACGCCGCGCGCCGGCTCGTTGGCTCCAATGCTCTGGTCTGCGAGCACGAACTCAAGTGGGACATGGTGCACTTCGACGTTCAGCTCATCGGTGGCATGGCGATCCATCAGGGCAAGATTGCGGAAATGGCCACGGGCGAGGGCAAGACCCTCGTCTCGACGCTCCCGCTCTATCTCAACGCGCTCACGGGCCGGAACACCCAGCTCGTCACCGTCAACGATTACCTCGCCCGCCGCGATTCCGAGTGGATGGGCCACCTCTACAAGTTTCTCGGCGTCACGGTCGGCTGCATCCAGCAGCAGATGGCGCCCGATCAGCGGCGCGAGATGTATGGCTGCGACATCACCTACGGCACGGCGAGCGAGTTCGGGTTCGACTACCTTCGCGACAACGGCATGGCCACGCGCAAGGAGGATCAGGTGCAGCGCGACTACTGGTTTTGCATTGTCGACGAAATCGACTCGATCCTCGTCGACGAGGCGCGCACGCCGTTGATCATTTCCGGCCCCGCTCCGATCGAGCGCGAGCAGCCCTTTACCCGGCTGCGCCCCGACGTCGACAAGCTCGTGGGCGATCAGGTGCGGCTCTGCACCAAGATCATCACCGAGGCCAAGGAGCTGCTGGAAAAGCCCAATGCGACTTCGGACGACAAGGCGCTCGCCGTGCACAAGATGCTGCAGGTGAAAATGGGCCACCCGAAGAACAAGCAGCTGCTGCGGCTCATGGAGAACAGCGAGTGGCGCAAACTGCTCGACAAGACCGAGACCGATCTGAACTCGGACATGAACAAGGATGAGCTCTACAAGATCAAGGAGGAGCTGCTCTTCGTGATCGACGAACGCCAGCACCAGGCCGACCTCACCGAAATCGGCCGCAACAAGCTGCGCCCGGATAATCCCGACGCATTCATGCTGCCGGACCTCGCAACGGAGTTTTCCGATCTCGATCGCGACACGACCTTCACCCCGGAGCAGCGCGAGGAAAAGAAGCTCGCTTCGCAGCAGCGCTATGCGGAGGTCTCGGAAGACATCCACGCGATTTCGCAGCTCCTGCGCGCTTACTCGCTCTACGAGCGGGACGTGGAATATGTCGTCACGCCCGACAGCAAGGTGCTCATCGTCGATGAGAACACCGGCCGCGTAATGCCCGGCCGCCGTTGGTCTGACGGACTGCATCAGGCGGTCGAGGCCAAGGAGAATGTCGCCATCGAGCGCGAGACGCGCACCTACGCGACCATCACGATCCAGAATTATTTCCGCCTCTACGAAAAGCTCGCCGGCATGACCGGCACGGCGGAGACGGAGGCGACTGAGTTCAACGACATCTACCGCCTCGGCGTGCAGGTGGTCCCGACGAACAAGCCGTGCATTCGGGTTGATCGGAACGACTCCATCTTTAAGACCCGCCGCGACAAGTTCGCCGCCGTGGTGAAAGAAATCGAGGAGGCCAACAAGCGCGGCCAGCCCGTGCTCGTCGGCACCGTGAGCGTCGAATCCTCCGAAGTCCTCTCCCGCATGCTCAAGCGCACCGGCGTGATCCACACCGTGCTAAATGCAAAATTCCACCAGCAGGAGGCCGACATCGTCGCCCGTGCCGGCCAGCGCGGCTCGGTCACGATCGCGACCAACATGGCGGGCCGCGGCACCGATATTAAGCTGGGCGAGGGCGTGCGCGAACTCGGCGGCCTTTACGTCATCGGCACCGAGCGCCACGAATCGCGGCGCGTCGACCGGCAGCTCCGCGGGCGTTGTTCGCGCCAGGGCGATCCGGGCCTCACGAAGTTTTATCTCTCGCTCGAAGATCAGCTGATGCGGCTGTTTCTGCAGGGCAACCTCGCGTCGAAACTTATGGAGGGCTCGATGCAGGAGGGCGAGGAGCTGGAGCATCCCTGGCTCAACCGCTCGATCGAGAGCGCGCAGAAGAAGGTCGAGCAGCAGCATTTCTCCTCGCGCAAGCGCCTGCTGCAATATGACGACGTGCTCAACCAGCAGCGCGAGGTCGTCTACGGCATCCGCAACGCCGCAATCCACAAGGACCGGCCGAAGGACATCATCTTCGAGCAAATCGAGGAGGAGCTGCACAACCGGCTCGAAGTTGCCGGCGTCGGCGAGAAGGGCGGCTCGACCAAGACTTCGATCGAGGGCGTCGTTGGCTGGCTCAACGCCCACTTCCCGATCAGCGTGCGGGTGGAAGAGCTTTCGGGGAACGACGCGAATGCGCTCGTCGCCCTGCTCGTGGGCCGCATCCAGCAGGCTTACGAGGTGAAGGAGCGCGCCGAGCACCCCGAGGCGATCGGATCGCTGGAGCGCTACGTCGTCATCAACGCGATCGATCACCACTGGCAGGAGCATCTCACCGAGATGGAGGATCTGCGAAAAAGCATCGGCCTGCGCAGCTACGGCCAGAAGGACCCGCTCGTGGAATACAAGAGCGAGGCCTACAAATATTTCGAGGAGCTGATGAACAACGTGCGGCTGCAGATCTGCACCGGGCTGTTCCGCAGCGCATCGAACTTGGAGAGCTTCGAGAACATGCTCTCGCTCCTGAGCCGCACCGCCCACGCGGTCGGCCCGGCCGACGCGCCCGCAGCGCCGCAAATTACCACAACGGTGACGAGCAGCGGACCCGCCGTGGCACAGGACGGTGTCCCGCCCGAGCAGGAGATTGTGCTTCCCAAGGTGACCATCCGTCGCGAGACGCCGAAGGTGGGTCGCAATGAACCCTGCCCGTGCGGCAGCGGCAAGAAATTCAAATCCTGCCACGGCGCGTGAGTGCCGGGAGTAGGGCGGGCCTGTGACCCGCCCTTTCACGCGTTGAGTTATCAGGCGGCGGGTCGAAGACCCGCCTTACTTGGTGTCGAAACGCCACGATAGCTCGTGGCGCCGAGGCTTGTTCGCGTGCGCTTAGATTTTCCCCTCGGCGCGCGCGCGGGAGAAAGGCGGCGTGGTGAAGTCGGACCCGAGTCGGGCGGCGGGACCGCCGGGCACGGCGTCCTCGCGGATGATGTGCATGGTCTTGTAGGCGAGCTGAATCGCGGGATGTGTTTCGAGCTCGGCGACGAGCCGACGGTTGATGCGGTTGCGGGTCGCGGAGGCCTCGCGGTAGTGCGAGACGTAGAAGAGGGTGAGTTTCACCCCGTCCTCGTCGATTTGGGAATGAATCTTTGGCTTGTAGACGGCGTCCTCCACCCCGTAGCGCTTTTGAATCGCGGCGGCGGCCTTCTGCGCGGCGGCAAACTGATCGCGGGTTTCCTCCTCCAGCACGCGTCCCAGCAGCGTGAGCGCGGTCGCGACCGGCGTGGAGAATGTGATGGTCACATCGACCTTGTTCCAGATGAAGGGATGGCCGTGGGTGAAGTTGAAGACCTTCAGTTTGAAGATGTGATTGTTGGGAATCGTGATGATGCGGCCGGTGGGTTGGTCGGTGCCGAGCCAGCCGTTGACCTCGAGCATGGTCGTGCGGAACAGTTCGATATCGAGCACGTCGCCGCGCGTGCCATCGATCTCCAGCCGGTCGCCGATCCGGAATTTGCCGCCGAGCATGATGACGAACCATGCGAACATCGAGGTGCAGACATCCTGCAGCGATATCACCAGCGCCGCGCCGGCGAAGCCCAGGGTGGTGCCCACCATCGCCAGATCCTGAAACATGAATCCAGCGATGACTCCGATTGCCACGAGGAAGTGCAGGTAGCGCACGAGCCGCCGGATGAGAAAGATGTTTTCCCGCCGGCACGTCATCGGCAGAATCAGCAGGGAGACGAGGAGATAGATGACGAGGAGCGTGCCAAGGGCCGCGAGCGGCCAGCGGAGGCGGCGCTGGTAGGCTTCCTTGGCCGCTTCGAATTGATCGGCGATGGAGGTCGATTCGAGTGAGACTAGCTCCTGGTGCAGCCGCACGGCGGCGAGGCGGCGCTTGATGGATTCGACTTGGGCGGCAAGAAACGGAGTGCGTTCGACGAGCGCCTTTTTCTGGCTGCGCTGCACCGCTAACTGCGGGTTGACGCTAACCTGGCCTGCCTGCCGCTCCAAAAACGTGACCTCGCTGTCAAAGCTGGCCAGCTTCTGTCGCTCCAGTTCTGCGTTGGCTTGGTAGATGGCGAGGTCCTTTGCGAGGTTCTCCGTGTCGAAGGACAGCTTGCTGTCGCTTTTCTTTCTGTCCTTGAGGAGCGTGTAGCTCTCGAAGAGCGAGCGGAGTGTAAGCTTGGTCTCCGGCTCGCTCGTTTTGAGCATCTCGCGCAACCGGTCGCCTTCGCGCGCGAGGTCGATTTCGCTGTCGATCGCCTCGCGCTCAAGGGCGAGGGCGCGGAGTTCCTCGTTGCGGGTGAAGAGGCCCTCCTCCTGCTCGGCGAGCTTCGCCCCGTTGAGCTTCGCGTCGCGACGGGCGGCTTCGAATTGCGCGCTGACGTGGTCGCGGTCGGCCGTGGCTTTTTGGCGCCGCGAGACGAGGGCGAGCAGCTGCGCCGAGCCTTCGTCGGCGGTGCGATTGATGGCGCGCAGCTTGTCCCGCAGGCGGTCGAGCGGACTGGTGTTCGCGCCTTCGGCCAGTTCGCGCTGGCGGGTGTCGATGGCGTGACGTTCCTCCAGGATGGTCAGCTCCTTCTTGAGGTTCTGCTGCCGAGTTTCGAAAACTCTCCGCTCGTTGTCGGTCTTGGCACTCTGGAGCGCGGTTTCGACCGCGGCAATTTCCGCCTTGATGCGAGTGACGCGGTCGTCGTCGCGGGAGGCGGCAAAGGCACTTGCGGTGCCGGCGGCGATCAGGCCGGCCAGCATAAGAATCGATCCCGCCCTTAACGGGAACATCCACGTGGCTGGGCTGGGGCGTTGCACGGGGACCCAAGCTCGTAAGAACAGGCCTATCCGACAAGCGCAAAGCCACGGGCCAGACGGCCCATCCCGGCGGCCGTTCAGTGCGTCGGACTAGATTCGGGGAAAAGCTCGGCCAGAATCTCCCGCAGCCGGGAGGGGAAAATGGGCTTGTAGAGGATGCGATCCACTTGAGCGCGGCGATAAGCTTGGGCGACCTCGCTGCTCAATTCCGAGGAGAACACCACGATTTTCCCTGCAAACTTTCGGTCGCGCACGTGCGTGACCAGTTCCAAGCCATCCATCACCGGCATGCAGTGATCCGTGATGAGCAGGTCGTAGTCGGGCGCGGCGATAATCCGATCGAGCGCGCCCGTGCCGTCGTCCACGCACTCGATTTCGTGGCCGTCGCGTTGAAAGGAGAGCCGGGCGATTTCCCGCAATTCCCGCACGTCGTCCGCATAGAGGATGCGCAGCCTCCGGGGCGGAGGCGGGCCGGCGGCGGGGGAAGGATCGGATTCATTCACGGTCGGTTTTGCGAGGGAGCTCAACTCACATTGACCGGAAAACGGGCTCCCGGTTCGCGGCCGCAGGGTGAAAGAAATGTTTACCGTCGGTCCGCGCGCCATGCGCGGTTCAGCCCGCGGCGAAGAATTTCCGGACGGATGGGTTCAATCCATCCCGACCGTGGTAACGAGTGACGCGATTGTTCAGTCCAGCCCGCGGCGCCGGAGCAGTGGTTTCACGTCCGGCTCGCCACCGGTGAAGTCGCGGAACAGCTTCAGCGCCTCATCGCTGCCGCCGCGCGAGAGCACGGTGGCGCGGAGGCGGTCGCCGTTCGCGCGCGTGAGGCCGCCGTGGGTCTTGATCCAATCGACGCTGCAGGCGTCGAGCACCTCGCTCCAGATATAGGAATAGTAGCCCGCCGAGTAGCCGCCCGCGA
>JBDSGI010000152.1:0-9330 GCA_039919035.1 Opitutaceae bacterium | reverse complement strand
GTCGGCGTGGTTTACCGCGGGCTGTTCTGAGCAAGGGCGGTGCTCACCCGCCCAGCCGGATCCGCGCCGCGCCACCGCAGCGGCTCGATTCTCGGCGTGCAGTTTACGCAGGATGTGCTCCACGTGCTTGCTCACGGTGGAGGGCGCACAAGGTTTAACGGCGAATACGTCACCACTGAAGGTTCCCGCCCGAAATACTCGCAAACAGCCAACGGCAGTCTGAAGATCAAAAACGTCACGGCCGCCTACATCGACGATTATGCCGTGCAGGCGCAGAACGACGGCAATGGCACGAAAATCCCGGCCGTCAGGCCGGGCTGTAAAATTCACGCCGCCGTCAACGGGCGCATTCGCTCACACCTTCGGGCCGCCCTGCGCGAGGCTGCGGGCGCGGAGGCGGAGGCCGTTGAGGCGGATGAAGCCGGTGGCGTCGGTCTGGTTATACCAGCTCTTCACACCTTCCATCGACGCGATGTTCATGTCGTAGAGCGAGTATTTCGATTTCCGGCCGCAGGTGATGATGTTGCCCTTGTAGAGCTTCAGGCGAACGGTGCCCGTCACGTAGCGCTGGCTCTCGTCGACGAGCGCCTGAAGCGCCTCGCGCTCGGGGGCGAACCAGAACCCGTAGTAAACCAACTCGGCGTATTTCGGGATGAGCGAGTCGCGCAGGTGCATCACCTCGCGGTCCATCGTGAGCGACTCCACCTGCCGGTGACCCTGCATCAGAATCGTGCCGCCGGGGGTCTCGTAAACACCGCGCGATTTCATGCCCACAAAGCGATTCTCCACCAGATCGACGCGGCCGATGCCGTGCTTGCCGCCGAGTTTGTTCAGCGCCTTGAGCACGCCGGCGGGCGTGAGCTTCTTGCCGTTCACGGCGACGCAGTTGCCCTTTACGAAATCTAGCTCGACATATTCCGGCTTGTTCGGCGCATCTTCGGGCGAGACGGAGAGCTTGAACATGCCCTTGTTCGCCTTCGTCGTCGGATCGAACCACGGGTCCTCAAGAATTCCGGCCTCGTAGGAGATGTGTAGAAGATTCCGATCCATCGAGTAAGGCTTCTTGAGCGAGGCTTCGACGGGTATCTTGTGCTCCGCACAATAGGCAATCATCTCGGCGCGGCCGGGAAATTCGTCGCGGAATTTTTCCATCTTCCACGGCGCGAGGATCTCCAGGCGCGGATCGAGCGCCATATAGGTCAGTTCGAAGCGGCATTGGTCGTTGCCCTTGCCGGTTGCACCGTGTGCGACGGTATCGGCCTTTTCCTTCTTCGCGATTTCAACCTGGGCCTTGGCGATGAGCGGTCGCGCAATCGAGGTGCCAAGGTAATACTGCCCCTCATAAATCGCGTTGGCGCGAATCATCGGGTAGATGAAATCGCGTGCAAACTCCTCGGTAAGATCGAGCGTGTAGTGCTTCGAGGCGCCCGTGGCGCGCGCCTTTTGCGACAGGCCCTTCAGTTCCTCTTCCTGGCCGATATCGGCCGCGAAGGTGACGATTTCGGCGTCATAGGTTTCGCGAAGCCACTTGACGATGACGGACGTGTCGAGGCCGCCCGAGTATGCGAGGACGATTTTCATGGAGAGGAAGCGAGTGTGAGGAGCGCGCCTCACGGCGCGCAAAAGAAAAACGCCGGTCGGCGCAAGGCCGCGATATTGCGCAGATCGTTCGTAGGGCTACGAAGAGGGAACTTAACCGGCTCTTTACCGCGACAAGTTTGCCCACGTCGCCTCCCGCCCCGATACTCGGCGGGTCAGAGAATATTATTCATTCATCATCATGTCGGAGTTTTTCCATGCAATCCTACCAATCCAGTGCGCCGCCGCGGCGTGCCGGGGGCTTCACACTTGTCGAGATCATGGTTGTCGTCGTGATCATTGGCCTGCTTGCCGTCCTCGCGCTTCCGGCCTTTAAGAAGTCCCGCCAGTCTTCTCAAAACAACCGCTTCATCTCCGATCTGCGCGTCTTCGCGCAGGCCTTTGAGAATTTCTCGCTCGCGAACGGTGCGTGGCCACCCAACGCCGGCAGCGGCATGGTCCCCGCCGGCATGGCGGGAGAAATTCGCCACGCCAATTGGACCGTCGCCAACTCTGTCGGTGGCATCTGGAATTGGGACCTTAACAACTCCGGCGTCGTCGCCGGCATCGCCACCACCAATGTCACCGCCACTGATCTTCAGATGACGATGATCGACCGGCGCATCGACGATGGAGACCTGACCACGGGGCTGTTTCGCAAAGTCGGCACGCGTTTCATCTACATCCTCGAGGAATAAGCCAGCCGACCTTGGCGCCCGGCGACCAGACTTACCGTCGATTCGCCAGCGCGGCCAGAATCGCCTTCTGCATGTGCAGCCGGTTTTCCGCCTGATCGAAAATGATGGAGCGCGGGTTCGCGAGCACCTCTAGCATCACTTCCTCGCCTTCGTGGGCCGGCAGGCAGTGCATAAAAAGCGCGTCGCGTTTCGCCGCGGCGAAGAGCTTCCCCGTCACCGCATAGGGTGACATCACGCGAATGCGCTGCTTCGACTCCTCTTCCTTGCCCATGCTCACCCAAACGTCGGTGTAAACGACGTCGGCATCGCGCACCGCCGCGAACGGGTCCGACGTGAAGTGATAACTCGACTTAGGATCGAAGCCCTCCTGGGCCAAGGCGGCATCGAACTCCGCCGTCGGGGCAAAACCCTTGGGTCCAGCCAGCGAGATTTTCATGCCAAACTGCGCCGCGCCGAGAATCCACGAGTTGGCCATGTTGCACGCCGTATCGCCTAAAAAAGCGATTTTCCGGCCCCGTAGCGAATCGACCAGCGCCTTGCCCGAGGAACCTTTCGACCAGCGCTCCGCCATCGTGAAGGCGTCGGTGTATATCTGGCACGGATGGAGGAAATCCGTCAGCGCATTGATCACCGGCACACTGCCGGCGGTCGCGAGCCGCTCGACATCACTGTGGTCAAACGTCCGCACGATCATGCCGTGGACGAAGCGTGAAAGCACCCGCGCGCTGTCCTCGATGGTCTCGCCGCGCCCGAGTTGGATGTCGTTTTTATTCAGGAACAGCGGATTCCCGCCCAGCTCATGGATGCCGACCTCGAAGGAGACGCGCGTGCGCGTCGAGGACTTGGAGAAAATCATCGCCCACGTCTGCCCCGCGAGCGGCTTGGGCGCCGAGCGTTTTCCCCGCGACCGCTTCAACGCGCGCGCCGACGCAAACAGCTTCGGCAATTCGGAACGCGCGAAGTCTGTTTCTTTGAGGAAGTGCTTCATGGGAAGCGGATGGGTGTAAGCGCCACCGCAGCGACGCACGAGGGAAAATTTTCAGGCCGGTTAAGTCTTCGCCGCCAGCACGGCGCGAAAAATCTCCACGCTCCGCGCCAATTCGCCAGCGGTGGCATTGAGCGGCGGAAGGAGACGGACGACATTGCCGCCGGCGGGCGCGGCAAGGAGGCCGCGCCCGGCCAGTGCGATGATCCACGGCGCGGTGTCACCAGTCATTTCGATCCCGACATGGAAGCCGCGGCCGCGCACCTCGCGCACGTGGGCGGGAAATTCCGCAGGAAATTTTTTCAGCTCCGCGAACCACGGCTCGCTCAGGCGCGTGACGCTGGCGAGGAGACCCTCGCGCTCGATGACATCGAGCACGGCCAGCCCCGCCGCACACGCCAACGGAGTGCCGCCAAAGGTTGTCCCGTGCGTGCCGGCGGTGAACAGGTCCGCCGCACGCTCGCCCACCCAGATCGCGCCGATGGGGAAGCCGCCACCTAGGCCCTTGGCCATCGCGATGCCGTCGGGCCGCACGCCGGCGTGCTCGAAGGCGTAAAACGTCCCCGTGCGGCCGATGCCGCATTGCACCTCGTCGAGGAGCAGCAGGAGATTATGCTCGTCGCACAGCCGGCGCAGCCCGATGAGAAACTCCGCCGTGCAGGGGTTGATGCCGCCATCGCCCTGAATCGATTCCACGAGGATCGCCGCGGAGCCTTCGTCGATGAGGTCGGCGAAGCTCTGGACGCTGTTGAGTTCGCCAAACGAAAATCCCGGCACGAGCGGGCGAAAGCCTTTCTGCACCTTCTCTTGGGGCGTGGCGCTCATGCCGCCAAACATTCGCCCGTGAAACGCCTTCTTCGCGCCGATGATCTTGAAACATTTCCCCTCCTCGCCGCCGGCCTTCCGCATGCCGTGCAGGCGCGCGAGCTTGATCAGCGCCTCGTCGGCCTCGCCGCCGCTGTTGCAAAAAAAGACCCGGCCCGGGCCTGCGTAGCCCACCAGGCGGCGGGCGAGTTCCCCCTGCTGCGGATTTCGAAACAAATTGCTGACGTGAATCAACTCCGCCGCCTGCCGCTGCACGCTGGCAACCCAGTGCGGATGACAGTGCCCAAGCGCGCTCACCGCGATGCCCGAGGTGAAATCCAGGTAAGCGTTGCCGGCATCGTCCCACACTTGCGTGCCGCGACCGCGCACGAGCGTCAGCGAGGCGGGCGCGTAGTTTTTCAGGACGTGCGCGTTGTAGAGTTCGGCGGTGCTGGTGCGGACGATCGAGGGCGTGGTCATTGCGGATGGTGGATTTCGGGATGCGGATTGATTTCGGCGCGCGCAACAAATCCGCAATCCGCGATCGGCACTCCGCAATCAAAATCAGCCGTGCACAATTTCAGTGCCGATGCCTTGGTCGGTGAAAATCTCCAGCAGAAGCGAGTGCGGCAGCCGCCCGTCGATGAAATGCACGCGCTGCACGCCTTCCTCCAGCGCCCGGATGGCGCTCTGCACCTTCGGTCGCATGCCCTTGTCGATCACACCCTTTTTCTTGAGTTCATCGACCTGTGAAATTTTCAGGGTCGAGATGAGCGTGTCGGGATTTTTTGGGTCGGAAAGCAGCCCGGGCACATCGCTCATGTAAACGAGCCGCCGCGCGCGCAGGGCGCTCGCCACTTTGCCGGCGACGAGATCGGCGTTCACGTTGTAGGGCTTGCCGTCGTAGCCTTCCGCCACCGGGGAAATAATCGGGATGAAACCCTCGCCGATTTCCTTCTTGATTAGCTTCACCTTCACTTCGGTCACATCGCCCACGTAACCAAGGTCGATTTTGTTGCCATCATCGTCCTCGGTGAGCTTCTGGCAGACGAGCACCGTGTCGCCCGGCAGGCCCTTGGGCTTGCCTTTCGCCGCGGCCACCGCGTCGCAGACCTCCTTGTTCACAATCTCGTCCAGCGTCCTCTTCACGACGTTGATGGTCGCCTCGTCGGTCACGCGGAGGCCGTTAACGAAATTCGCCTTCAGGCCCGACGACTCCATCGCCTTGGTGATCGCCTTGCCGCCGCCGTGGACGACCACAACGTTAATCCCGACGGCGGCGAGAAACGCGATGTCGCAGGCGACGCGCGTGCGCGCCACCGGATCGGGATCGTCCATGAAGCTGCCGCCATATTTCATGACGAACGTAGACCCCCGAAAATCCTGGATATACGGGAGTGCCTCGAGGAGGACCTTGGCCTTGGCGGTGACTTCAGCGACGTTCATCGGCATTCAAGGCGCGCGGCGCAGGGCCGCGGGGTGGAGGGAAAAAAAGCGCTCACGTTTTACGAAGAGAAGGAGGACTAAGGCACACGCAGCGCGCATTTCCATAAAAATTTTTAGGGCGACGGAAAGGGCACGCGGGCCGGGCGGCCAGCCGGACTTGAGGAAGGAAAAAAATCTTCTTCACTCCGCCGCGCCGCCCGCCCACTTCTCTCGCGTGCCCAGCACCAGCCTCGTCTTCGAAAATCGCGCCGCGCATCGCGCGTGGCTCGCCGCCAACTCCGCCCTGCCCGCCGGCTTTCGCACCGGCTGCACGCGCTTCGAATTTATGCCGCGCGAGGCCCCGAAGCCGGCGAAGATGACGCTCACCCTCGTCGTCCTCGATCGGCCGACGGCGGCGTTTGCCGCAATGTTCACGCGAAACGCGTTTCCCGGCGCGCCGGTGATGGTCGGGCGCAAGCGCCTCGGCGAGCCCACGCTCGGTGCCATTGTCATCAACAACAAAATCTCCAACGTCTGTGCGCCCGGCGGGGTCGAGGCCTCGGAGCAAATCTGTGCGGCCGCCGCCGGGCTCCTCGGTTTTTCCCCGACGCAGATTCTACCGTGCTCCACCGGCGTGATTGGGTGGACCCTGCCGGTCGAGGCCATCATCGGCGGCTTGCCGCAGGCTGTCGGCGCGCTCGCCGGGGAGTCGGTTCTCCCCGCCGCCGAGGGCATCGTGACCACCGATCTTTATCCGAAGGTGCGGCGCGCGGCGGTCGGCGGCGGCAGCATCGTCGCGATCGCCAAGGGCGCGGGGATGATCGAGCCCAACATGGCGACGATGCTGGTTTATATCCTCACCGACATCGCCGTGCCGCGCGCCGAACTTCGCCCGATGCTCGCCCGGGCCGTCGACGCCAGCTTCAACGCCATCAGCGTCGATAGCGACACGAGCACGTCGGACACCGTCGTCGCTCTTTCCTCGGGCATGGTGCCGTTCAACGACTGGGGCACCTTCGAACGCGGTCTGCATCAGGTCTGCCGCGATCTGGCGGAGGATGTGGTCCGCAACGGCGAAGGCGTGCGTCACGTGATTCGCGTCACGGTAAAGAACGCCGCGAGCCTCGGTCTCGCCCGCGCATTGGGCAAAGCGATCGTCAACGGCCCGCTCTTTAAGTGTGCGGTCGCCGGGAACGATCCCAACGTGGGTCGTCTCATCCAAGCCATCGGCAAACACGTGGGCGCGCATGCGCCAGGCACGAATCTGTCGAAACTCAGCGCCAAGATGGGCGGCGTGGAGATCTTCTCCCACGGCGTCTTCCAACTCGATCCCGCCAAGGAAACCGCGCTCGTGGCGCATCTCAAAAGCGCGGAGCTTTACCAGAGCAAGCCGGGCCCCGACGGCGTGTTTGCCGCTACAATCGATTTTCCCCCCCACGAACGTTCTGTCGAACTTGAGATCGATATCGGCAACGGCGCGGCCTCCGCGACGGTGCTCGGGGGCGACCTCACTCACGAATACGTGAGCGAAAACGCCGACTACCGGAGCTGACGGACGAATCCGGCTACTTTCGGACACCAGGCGAGGGTTAAATCAGGCCGGCCGTCTCGTCGAAGCCGCACCAGAGGTTCATAATCTGCACGGCCTGGCCGCTGGCGCCTTTCATGAGATTGTCCTCGGCCGCCGTGATCACGAAATTACCGGTGCGCGGATCGTGGACCGCAGCCATGTCCACGCGATTGGTGCCAACGACGTGCGCCGTGTCGGGAGTTTCACCCGTAGCGAGCACGTGCACAAACGGCTTGCCAGCGTAAGCGTCCTGCCACGCGCGGTAGAGTTTCTCCATGGTGGCACCCGACGCGGCGGGGGCCGTGATCGTCGTAGCGATGCCGCGCCGCATGGGCGCGAGGTGCGGGTTAAACTGGATAATCGTTTTGGCCCCAGTGTGCAGCGCGAGCTGTTCCTCGACCTCAGCCAGATGCCGGTGCTTCACGAGGCCATAGGCCTTGATGCTCTCGGCGCGCTCGACGTAGAGATACATTTCCTCGGCTTTCTTGCCGGCACCGCTCACGCCACTGTAGGAGTTGACGACGATGTGCTCTCTCGAGACGACGCCATCCTTTAACAACGGAACCAAGGGCACAAGAATGCTCGTCGGGTAGCAGCCGGGCGCGGCAATGAGCTTCGCCTCGGTTTTCCATCCCGGCGGCGTGAGCTCAGGCAGCACGAACCGCGCGCTCCCGAGCAACTCGGGCGCGTGGTGCTCGCCATAGTATTTCTGGTAAGTCGCCAGATCGGCGATTCGGAAGTCGGCGCTGAGATCGATCACGCGTTTGCCGCCAGCGACGAGCACTTTGGCATAGGTCGCGGCCGCCCCGTGCGGCAGCGCGAGGAAAAACAGGTCGATGTCGCTCGCTGCCAGCGCCGCCGGATCGGAGTCGGTGAATTTCAGCCCGCGATCGGCGCCGCGCACGGACGGAATGACGGCCGCGAGAGGCTTGCCCGCCTGGCTGCGCGAGGTGACCACCGCGAGCGTGACGCGCGGATGGCCGAGCAGGAGCTTGACGAGAACTTCGCCCGAGTAACCGGAGGCGCCAACAATACCAACTTTCATAGCCGATCACCTTCGCCCACGGGCGCGGCGTTATCCAGTTCGATTTTTTCCCAAGCCCTACAGCAGAAGGAAAAATCCGGCTGGGGTTGTTCGGGCATGAAAAACCCGCGTCGGAAAGACGCGGGCCAAATGAAATCTAAGATCACGACCTGGATGGCGACCACCCGGCTGATTCAAGGGGAGTTAGAACGAAAACGTATAGCTGACCGTCGCGACGCCACGGCCCACGGCCCCAGTGTTCACGGATTTCGGCGCCGAGCCCTGCTTGAAGAAGTTCTTGCGGCCTTCGGTGTAAGCCCAGCCAAGGGAGAGCTTCTGATCCTTCGAGAGCTGGAAGGGCAGCGTGAAGCCGAGCAACCAATACTCGCCCCAATTTTTGGTCGCAGGCGTGCTGTTCTCCAGCGCCTCGGTGGCCTTGAACGTGCCGTAGGTGCCGAGGAGCGCGATCTCCATGCCGACATCCTTCAGCGGAATCGAGTAGCCGACGCTCAACTCCCACAGCGTCTGCTCCAGCACGACGTCACGATAGACTTTTGGCGTGAACTTCACGCCTTCGACGGTGTAGTTGAGCGCGAGGCTGGGCTCGAATGTGGTCTTGTAGAATCCGTTGTTCTTGTGCGCGTTCGGATAAGTATAGAGGATGAAGCCCGGCTGGAGGTTCAAATCCTTAGCCAGATCGATGGTGTAGGAGCCGTAGGGATCGATCTCGGGGTCGGACTGGCCGGGGACTTTACCCTTCACCGGAAAGTTGCTCCACAAGCCGAGGGTGAGCGGGCCCGAGGCATACTCGATGACCGGCTGAAAAGACACACCGCCCAGCCGGGCGCCGCGAAGCATATATTGCGAGACGAACGCCGGGGTCAGCGTCCACGACGAACTTGGCGCTGCCGGAGCCGCGACCGGTGCCTGAGCCGGCAGCGAGTTGAGGCCGCCTGCGAAGCAAGCGGCAAACGAGACGAGGAGGAGTTTGATTTTCATAGGTAGGATGGACTGGGCGCAATCTCGCATGAGCGGGATTGCTGTTCTGCATGTGCAGATTTCAGGCCAATTCGAGTGCTTCAATGTCATAGAAGCCAGTCACGGCAGAAATGCTGCTATGTGGGCTGCGGGATCGGGCAACACCGATCCGATCATTCCAACCCTCAACCACAGCCAATGAACCTACGTCAAAATATCGCGGCCGCCCTCACGCTCGCCGCTTCCGCCACCGCCTTCGCCGACATCA
>JBDSGI010000151.1:0-3113 GCA_039919035.1 Opitutaceae bacterium | reverse complement strand
TCAACCGCAACGACCGCTACGGCAAAGTCGTGAACAGCGTCACCAACAGCCGCCCCGACCGCCAGCAAATCGCCTACGCTTACAACCTGCGCCACGCGACCATCGGCTGGACGCCCAAGCTCCGCGTCGAGTTTTTCTCGTGGTTCTCCCGCACCGCCTCGTGGAAAGGCGGCAACAGCTTCACCGGCTTCCTCCAAAATATTCGCACTGAGACGCTCGCCCACGTGAGCGATTCGGCCGAACGCGCCGCCCTCACCGCGCTCTCGAAGCCCGCGCCCGCGTCGTTCGCGGCCGGCGCCCTCACGCCCAAGGGCCCCGGCCGCAGCTACACTGTCGCCGAGGCCACCGCGCTCGCGCAGGGCCACCTCACCGGCCGCAACTTCGCCGAGGGCAAGGGCCTCTTCACCGCCACCGCCTGCCTCCTCTGCCATCGCTTCAACAACGACGGCGGCGGCATCGGCCCCGATCTCTCCGGCGCCGGCAATCGCTACAGCGTAAAAGACCTCCTCGAAAACATCATCGATCCTTCCAAGGTCATCAGCGACCAATACGAAACCCTCCAGCTCGATCTCGCCGACGGCACCACCGCCATCGGCCGCATCGTCGGCGAGGAAAACGGCGAGCTGCTGCTCATGAGCAACCCCTTCGCTCCCGACGAAAAGACCAAGGTGAAAACCGCCGACGTGAAGTCGCGCAAAATCTATCCCGTCTCGATGATGCCCCCCGGCCTCATCAACAGCCTCAACCCCGAGGAACTCAAAAACCTCCTCGCCTACATCCTCAGCGGCGGAAACGAGCAGGACGGAATGTTTAGGAAATGACGTCGCGACCGGTCGCTCACTCGATCAGAAACTCGATCTTACCCAGCGCGCCGAAGTCGGCGGTGTAATTTCCTTTTTCGGCGGGCTTCGGGCCCGCGAGGGCGCCGGTGATGATGAGGTCGCCGCGGTGCAGGATGCGGCCTTGCTCCACGATTTGATTGATGAGCGTCATCAGCATCTGCGCCTGGCCGCCGCGGGCGTCGGCACCGGTGGTCTCGTGCACCATGCGGCCATCGCGCCGCAGCGAGACGGCGAGCGTGTCCGTGTTCGCGATCTTCTCGGGCGTGACGGACGGGCCGACGATGAAGCGGTGCGAACCGATGTTCTCCGCGATGGCGTCGAGCGGATCGACCGCCGGGCGGCCATCGACCATCCGGCCGAGGTAGCGCGGCAGTTCGATCACGGGGACGAGGGCCTCAATGGCCGAAAGCGCCTGCCGCGGCGTGCGAACCTTGGTCGCGATGTCCGTCGCAATCACGTAGCCGATCTCGGTCTCGACGAGGAGGCCAGACTCGAGCGCGACCGCGGTCGGAGAGCCGGCGACGGCATCGATGCGGCCGGCCTGGAAGAGCACGCCATGCGCGGGCGAGCCGGAGGGGCCGGTCGCGAAAGCGGCCTTGTAGCCGGCGATCGCGCCACCGCGGCGCAGTGTGGCCGCCACGACGCGGCGCTGCGCGGCGTAGGCCTGCGCACGATCGGCGCCGGGCGAGAGCGCGAGGAACGCCGGGCGGCGACCGGCGGCATATTCTCGCGCAAACGTCCGCACGCCCGGCGCGTCGAGGAAGCCCAGCGTCGCGAGCCAGTCGAAGGCGAGCCCGCGCCAGCGGCCGACCGGCAGGCCGGTGTCACGCACGCCGAAACCGTGCGCGCCCGCGGCGAAGATGTGCAGCTCCGACGCGACGTTCGCGCGCTTGAGCGCCTGCATGAGCGTGATCGACGATTGCGCGGCGTCGTCGAAGGCATGCACGATAAAGGTCGGCGGTGATTTGCCCAGGCGCGACGCGATATCCTCGCGGAACGCGCCGGTGCTAAACTCCGTGATGCCGCCCGCGTAGATCGAGAGGTTGAAGTCCGGCCGGCTGGAGAGTTGGTCCGCCGCATCGACGGGTGGGTATTGCCGCGGCTCCGCGTGGTAAACCGAGAGCATTACGCTGATTTCGGCGCCGGCCGAGAAACCGATCGCGCCGATGGCGTCGGCGTCCACCTTCCACTCGGCGGCCCGGGCGCGGATGAGGCCCATCGCGCGCTGCGCATCCTGCACGCCGACCTTCCAGAGCGGGCCGCCGCTG
The DNA here is from genome assembly GCA_039919035.1 of Opitutaceae bacterium. Lineage (GTDB taxonomy): Bacteria > Verrucomicrobiota > Verrucomicrobiia > Opitutales > Opitutaceae > ER46. The sequence goes on along the minus strand of JBDSGI010000151.1, from coordinate 1,003 downwards.
CGCGCGGGCACGCGGTATTTGAGGAGAAACGCGGTGAGGCCGCGGGCGTTGAGCCACTCGGCGACCTCGTAGCCCTCGGTCTCAATCGCGAGGCGGTCGAGGCCGCCGCCGGGAATCACGAGCACGCCGGTGCCGAGGCGTTTGTTCGCGGGCGGATGAAACACCGCGAGCGTCGGCACCGAGACATCGGTGATTTGATCGAAGGGCCGCGGGCGGTGCGGCACGATGCGCTCGGGTCCGATTTCGCCCTTCTCGCCGGGCGCGGCGCCGGGCCAGAGGTTGATCGTCTCGGCGGGGCGCAGCGTGACATTGGGCAAAGCGGCTACCTGCGCAGGCGCGGCGGTTCCGGTGCTCAGGACGAGGAAAACGAGGGACGATAATTTCATGGGGAGAAATTGGCTCGGGGTTTGAGCTTCGGGCGCACGACCGAGGACTACTCCCATGCGGTCGCGGCGCGTCAAGGTAACGCAGCTCAGAATCTCCACTCGGCGCCTGCGAAGGCTCCAAATCCCAGCGCCGGATAGCCGTTCACCTCTTCGTAGCGCTTGTTGAGCAGATTTTCCACGCGCGCCTTCAGCGCGAGCCGCGGATTTATCTGCCAGGCTCCGTAAACGCGCACGACCGTGTAATCCTCGGCGTCGATCTGCCGAAAAGTTTTTGCATCCACGTCGCGCCGGTGGGCGGCGAAGGTAACGCCGGCTCCAGTGCTCAGGCCGCGACCAAAGTCGTGCCACGCATCGACGCTGCCGCTCTGGCGGGGGCGGCGGAGGAGGCGCGCGCGCGTGGTGAGGTTGTCGGCTTCGAGGTAGGTGTAACTCGCGCGCAGCGTCGTCGCGCTGGTGAATTCAAATTTGGCGGAGAGTTCCGCTCCGCGCGTGCGGGCGCGCTGGATGTTTTCCACGCTCCGGAAATTCGACGTGCTCGCGACGAGGTCGCGGAAATCAATGTTGAACCACGTCGCGCTGAGCGTGCCGCGCTTTTGCGTGAAGTAAAAATCCGCGCC
>JBDSGI010000150.1:0-3343 GCA_039919035.1 Opitutaceae bacterium | reverse complement strand
CCTACATGCAGCGCGACCCGCGCCATGATCACGGTTTCCTCAAACCCGATCCGTTGCTCACCAAGGAACTCGGCATCCCGAACGCCTGCAATCGCTGCCACACCGACAAAGACGCCGAGTGGGCCATCACCCACACCGACGTATGGTATGGCGCCAAAATGGATTCGCGTCAGCGGGCCCGAGCTCGCGCCAGCGCCGCCGCGCAAGCCGCCACGCCCGGCGCCACCGACAAACTCCTCGAACTCATCGCCACCGAAGATGTGCCCGCCTGGCGCGCGACGCTTCTGGTCCTCACCCGCGGCTACGTGGCCACACATCCGCGCGTGCTCGACGCCGCTCGCACCGCCGTCCGCGATCCCGAGCCACTCGTCCGCTCCGCCGCCGCGCAAGTGCTCGCCGCCGCACCGCACGAAGCCGCCGCGCTGCGCCCGCTTCTCTCCGATCCGTCGCGGCTCGTCCGACTCGACGCCGCGTGGGCACTCTCCACTGAGCTGCCCGCCGGCTCCCCCAGTCGCACCGAACTCGACGCCTATCTCGCCGTTTCTGCCGACCAGCCCTCGGGTCGGATGCGCATGGGTCAGGATCTTTTCAATCGCGGTCAGGCCGCCGCCGCCGAGGCCCATCTCCGCAAAGCCGCCGAGTGGGACGCCAATTCTCCCGGCATTCACGATACGCTCGGCATTGTGCTCAACGAAAACGGCAAACCCGCCGAAGCCGCCGCCTCCCTCTGGCGCGCCGCGCAGCTGAATCCCACCGACGCCACCTCCGCCTTCAACGCCGCCCTTGCCTTCGCCGGCGCCGGCAAGCTGCCCGACGCGGAGTTTGCCTTGCGCGAAACCATCCGGCGCAACCCGCGCCACGACCGCGCCTGGTATAACCTCGGTCTACTCCTCGCCCAGACCAACCGCGCCACCGACGCCATCGCCGCTCTCACGCAAGCCGAGCAAATCGCGCCGCGCGTCGCCGATTATCCCTACGCTCGCGCCACCTTGCTCTGGCAAAAAGGCGACCGCATCAGCGCCCAAGCCGCCGCCCAGAGTGCCCTCGCGATCGATCCAAACCACGCGCCGTCGCGTCAGTTTCTGCAGCAAGCGGGAAAGTAGGGACTGACCTTGGTCAGGCCTTCCAAGCTCGACCAAGGTCGAGCCCGAAATGGAGCGGTGGGGACGGTTTTCCGACATGGCCCTACCGCAGCAACGTCGCCCCGCCGTCGATATCGTAGGCCGATCCGGTGATGAACGCCGCCTCGTCCGAGCAGAGAAACGTCACCAGTGCCGCAATCTCGTGCGGCTCGCCCATCCGCCCGATTGGCTGCGCGGCCGAGAGCTTCGCAAACATTTCCTTTTCCTTCCCCGGATAATTCTTTGCGATGAACCCATCGACAAACGGGGTGTGCACGCGCGCGGGGCACACGCAGTTGCAGCGGATGTTTTTGTCCACGAAATCGCGCGCGACCGAAAGGGTCATGGTGAAGACCGCGCCCTTGCTCATTCCGTAAGCAAACCGATCCGCGAGCCCGACCCGCGAGGCGAGTGAAGCGAGGTTAACGATCGCGCCCCCGCCTGAGGCGAGCAGCTTGGCCACGCCGAAATGCAGGCCGTGGTAAACGCCCTTCACGTTTACGTTGTAGATCCGGTCCATGTCTTCGGGCTGCGTGGTCACGACGTTGCCGACGTGAGCGATGCCCGCGTTATTCACGAGCACGTCGAGCCGCTCGCACTGCGCGAACGCCGCGCGCATCGACGCCGTGTTCGCCACATCCGCCGCGATCACGCGCGCCGCGCCACCCGCCGCGCGAATCTCCGCCGCGGCGGCCTCACCCGCCTCCCCCTGAAGCTCAAGGATAACGACGCTTGCGCCCTCCGCCGCCAGGCGCACCGCAATCGCGCGCCCAATGCCTGAGCCACCACCCGTTACGAGCGCGTGTTTTCCAGCGAGGCGTGAGGGGAACGTAGTCATCGGGTCGATGGGAGCGAGTCGCCTTGCGCCCGCAATCCGAAACTCAAGAGGCGCACTGAAGAGTGCGAGATCCTCCTTTTACTCAGCCCTCCCCCGCCCCGCGAAGGCATCGCCCGATTTTCGAGCCGTGCTCCACGGAAAATTGTGGCTCACGGCGCACTGCCGCTTTGTGCTCCGGGGATGAATCCGATGGTTTCGCGCAACGTGAATTCACTCTGGGCCAGCGTGCTCGTGGAAACGCTCGCACGCAGCGGCGTGACACAGGCCGTAATCTCGCCTGGCTCGCGCTCGACCCCCCTCACCTTGGCATTCGCGGCCCATTCCTCGATCGAGGCGATCCCGGTGCTCGACGAACGCTCGGCGGCATTTTTCGCGCTGGGGCAGGCAAAACAAAAGCTGCGACCGGTTGCGCTGCTCTGCACGAGCGGCACGGCGGCAGCGAATTTTTTCCCCGCGGTAATCGAGGCCCATGAGGCGGGCGTGCCTCTGCTCGTGCTCACCGCTGACCGACCGCCGGAACTGCGCGCCTGCGCCTCGGGCCAGACCATCGATCAGCAGAAACTCTACGGCGACTACGTTAACTTCTGCCACGAACTCGCGCTCCCGGAAAATTCCACGAATCAGCTCCGTTATCTGCGCCAGACCGCGGCGCACGCGGTTGGCCAGACGCTACAACCGTCCGCCGGGCCGGTGCATCTCAACATCCCCTTCCGCGATCCGTTGCCACCCATTGACGACGGCGGCGCGACGGCGCAATTCGCGGCGACACAGGACTGGGATCTATTTTTCTCTCAGGTGACGCCGGCGGAATCCACGCCGCCCGTCGGCGTGGTGCCGCGGTTTATGAACGATGTGCATGGCGCGATTGTCGTCGGCCCGGCGCAACCGGGCGATGCTGATTCCTTCGTCGCCGCCATGGCCGAGATCGCGCGACGGCTTGGCTGGCCCGTGCTCGCCGACGGGCTCTCGCCGGTGCGGCACCACTGCACCCGCGTGCCCCATGTCGTCACGACCTACGATTTGGTTTTACGTCACACCGCAACGGCCGAGCGGCTCAAGCCCGAGGTCGTGCTCTGCATTGGCGGCTGGCCCACGAGCAAGGTTCTCCGCGCCTGGCTCGACGCCAGTGACGCCGTAACGTGGATGGTCTCCGACCGCGCCGACAACCGCGATGCATTGCACACTCGAGCCCGCCGAATCGCTACCCCGTTGGCCACGCTCGCCGCGCTGCTGCCGGCTGCCGTGGAAGAGAACGGTTATCAGAAAATGTGGGCGCGCTATGAGCACAAGCTTCGACCCGCCCTTGATGAGAAACTTCGCGCCGAGACCGCGCTCTTCGAGCCCAAGGCCGCGTGGCTTCTCGCCCAGCACCTGCCGCTCGGCA
>JBDSGI010000149.1:0-6507 GCA_039919035.1 Opitutaceae bacterium | reverse complement strand
GCACGCCGGTCAGACGATGCAGACCCTCGACTTGGAGATCGCCGAGTTGCTCGCCAAGGCCGACCAAGCCGACGCGACCCCGTTGCAAGACGGCCTGACGATTCCCGCCGAGGTGCAACGCCGTCAGGAACGCAAGGCGCAGCTCGCCCGCGCCCGCGCCGAGATGGAAGCGCGCGCCTACGCCCGCTACCAGGCCGAGCAAGCCGAGCACACCGCGAAACTCGCCGCCCGCGAGACCGCGCGCGCCGCCGGGAAAAAGCCCCGCGGCCGCGCCCCCAAGGCGCCCGATCCGGCGCCCGGCGACAAGGACCAGGTCAACTTCACCGACCAGGAGAGCCGCATCATGAAAACCAAGGACGGCTTTCAACAAAGCTACAACGCGCAGGCCGGCGTCGAAACCACCTCTCGGCTCATGGTCGGCCCCCGCGTCAGCCAAGCGCCCAACGACAAAAAAGAACTGCGCCCGAATCTGCTCGCCGTGCAACGCCACGTCGCCCCCGCCACCGTGCTCATCGACAGCGGCTTCGTGAGCGAGGCGGCCGTCACCGCCGCCGAGCGCGACGCGTCCGGCCAGCCCACGGGCCTCACGGTGCTCGCCGCGCTGCAACGTGAACCCCATGGCCGCACCGTGCCGCAGTTGGAAAAGCGCGCCGACCCGCCCGCGCCGAGCGTCGACGCCCCGTTTGCCGAACGGATGCGCCACCGCACGGCCACCGCCGCCGGCCGCGCGCTCTATAAGTTGCGTCAGCAAACCGTCGAGCCGGTCTTCGGGATCATCAAAGGAGTGCTCGGGTTCCGGCGTTTCTCGCTGCGCGGCCTGGCGAAAGTGAGTCTGGAATGGGATCTGGTCACGCTGGCCTACAACCTCAAACGCCTCCACCGCCTCGGCGCCATCCTGCGCCCCGCGTAATCGCCCGGGGCTGACCTTCGCCGTTGCACCCACTCCCAAAAAAACTGCAAACGCCATCCCGCCCTCACGCCCCGCCTCAAAAACAACCGCCCTCACGCCCCATCGGTGAAAATCTTCATCACACCATCGCCTTCAAGTCCGACAGGCTGCTAGCATGGCCTTGAGTGTGGCGGGCTGGTCAAAGTCGTGGACCTACCATTCGAACGGCTGCTCGAGCCGTTCGAAATGCCGAATCTGTTCGTCGATTCGTTCGCCCGCGGTGTCGGGACTCAGGTTGGCAAATCCCACGTGCCCTTCGTGTCGGAAGTCCTCCGCGGTATGGCGGGAAAGGTCTGGGAAAACCTCCAGGGCGTATCCCGGGAGGGAGCGGGCTCGGAATTCGGACCGATACTGCTCAAATATTGCCACGGCGGACATATGCGGGAGTGGCGCAGGCATGTCAGTGCCTAGTCTCGCCCGAACTCTTGGTTGAAGCCGTGCTGCGGACGTCTGCTTCGCCCAGCTTGCGGTGGAAGAGATCGATCGCGAGACGGTAGCAGACGAGGGCGAGCTCGGGGTCGTAGCGGTGGCCTTCGTCGCGAAGAAAAGCGTGGGCGCCATTAAACTCGTGCCAGGTGTAGTGCGTGCCGGCGGCGTTGAGCGTGGCTTGGATTTTTAGGCGACCCTCGAGCGGTATGTGCGGGTCCTGGCGGCCCCAGATCATGAGGAGCTCGCCTTTGATCTCGGGGATGCGGTCGAGAGAGTTGTCGTTCATGCCCCGGCCGAGGCCGCGCTTGTGAATGTCGGTTGCGTAGAAACAGGCGGCGGCGTCGACCTCGGGATTCATCGCGGCGCGGAACGCAAGATGGCCGCCGATGCAGATGCCCACGACACCGAGGCGGCCGGTGCAGGTCGCGTGCGTTTTTAGAAACGCGAGCACGACGCGGGCGTCGGCGTCGTAGGCGTCAATTTCCTTGGTGGTCTTGAGGGCGTTGCCCCGATCGGCGCCGGCTTGGTCGTAGGCGAGGACGGTGCCGGCGGGCTCGAACTCGTGGTAAATCTCCGGCACGGCGACGACGAAGCCGTGGCCCGCGAGTAACGCGGCGGTGCGGCGAATGGGCGCGGTGACTTGGAAGATTTCCGAGTAGAGCAGGACGCCGGGGTAGCGGCCGGGCGCGCTCGGCCGGAACACACAGGTGCGCATCGGACCGGAGGGCGTGGCAAGATCGACGGTTTCGGTTTCGTGCAGGGTCATGGCGGGTTAGGTTCAACCACGTTGATTGCGGATGAACACGGAAAATCGACGGCTGCGCCGGCGAACAAAAAGGCCCGCCGAAGCGGGCCCGGAGAAAGTAGAAAACGGCGCGTCTCGCTCACCAAACACCGCGCACGCCGAGTTCGTAGATCGGGTCGCCGTATTCGGCGCGGTTCTGCGGGCGGTAGGGGGTAGAGGTCACGATGGCGCGGCCGAATACATTTCGCGCCTGAAAGTAGGGCGTGAAGCGGCGGTTGTGCTTGTAGTCTACCCGGAGGTCCACGAGTTCACGGGGCGCTTGGTAGAGATACTCGAAGCGGTAGCGATTGGCCGGCTCGTTATTGTATCGCACCGTGACGCGATTGGCCGCCTTGAGGACTTTGCCCGTGTAGTTCGAGGTGGCGGTGAAGCCGAATTTTCCAATGCTGTAGTTCAGCACGACGTTGAAGGCCCGCTTCACGGCGGCAATTTCCAGATTCTTGTTCACGGTGTTCAGCAGCGCGGCGTTGAGGTTCGGATCAGTAACGCTGTTATTAAGCACGCGGTTGGTCTTGATTGGATCAACGCTGAGGAGCGTGGCGTTCATTTGGAGGCCGAGCGTGTTGAACGGCTTTGGCAGAAACGTGAAGCGCTGGGCGTAGCTGAGCTCGATGCCGTTGTAATTGCCGGTGTCCGGGATGTTGAATTTGTAGCTAGCATCGTATTGGTCGTAGGACGCGTTGAGCTGGCTCTGGGCTATGCCGAGATTGGCGGCGGTGGCGTCGTCAAGCGTCTGCGTGGCGTCGACGATGGAGTTCTTGAAAGTCTTCCGGAAAATCGATGCTGAGATGAGGCCGCCCTGGCCGAAGAAATATTCCACACTGGCGTCGTAGTTGGTGACGGAAAACGCCTCAAGCTTCGGATTGAAAATCGCGACGCGGCCGCGGGCCGTAGAGGTCGGATCAGTGATGGTAGGCAGGCCGGGCGTGAGATCGCCGTAGTCGGGCAGGCCGATGGATTTGGCGGCACCGAAGCGGAGCTGGAGGTTGCGCGTGAGGTTGTATTTCAGGTTGAGCGAGGGGAACCAGCTCTTGTCCTCGAACTTGCCGGTAAGAATGCGTGGCAGCGTGGAAAGGCGGTTCTCGATATCGACGGAGCGATCTTCGTAGCGTGCGCCGGCGACGACGAGGACGTTCGTGACGGGCTTCACATCGAAGCGCACGTAGGTGGATTTCGTCTGCTCGTCGAAACGGGCGATGAGATCGCTGGCGGGGGTGTAGGGGAGGTAGCTGTTGCCTCCCAACTGGCTGTAAGCCTGATAGACGCTAAGGAAATTATACGCGGGCAAACCGTAGCCAATTCCGTGATTGGAGAAACCGTAGTCGACGAGGTTGGCTAGTGGGTTGCCGGTGACGGCGGCCGCGCCACCGAAACCCGTCGCGACTGAGGTGCCGGTGCGGTTGAAGACGCGGTTGTCGATATTACGACCGGTCTCATCCACGCGCGCGCCGATTTTTACGGTGGCGGGTAGGCTGCCGAGCGGAGTTTTGAAATCGAGGGAAGCACCGTCCTTTGTGTCCACGCCGGTTTGCGGGCGGCTGCGGACTTGGGTGAGGTTGAACTTCGTGACATCGCGGAGGTCCACGACGGTGCCGGTATTGTCGGTCAGCGCGTAGGTGGGGACGGTCTCGCCCAGATTGGTGAACTTCACGGTGAGCCCCGTGCGGGTCATCGTGGCGTCGGAGAACCATGAGCGGGAGGTGTCGCGGTATTTGCTGTAGGCTTGGCTCCAGTAGGTGCTGCCTTCGAGTTTCGACCCGCCGGCAAACTCGTGGGTAAGGTTGGCCCCGGTGCTCCACGTGACGCCGGACTTCGACCGATTAATCGTCTGAATGGCTGCGCTGCCGCCGCCAGTCGGACCCGTGAAAGTGTTGCCTGAATAGCTGGGAGTCCCGGTGTTGCTGAGCGCGGGCAGCGCGCCGGGCGTGATGGTGAGCACGCGGTCGGTGAAGAGGAGATCGTAGTAGTTCCACTGCCCATTGACGGAGAGTTTGGTGCGTTCCGCGAGGCGGTAGTCAACCTGGCCGGACATCGACTGGCGGCGCGTGTTCTTCTGCTCGTTTTGGAGGTTCCAACTATTGATGCCGGGATTGTCCGGATTGCCGCCGCTGGCTGGGTTATATTGGTAAGAGTAGGAAGAGCGGGGGTAGTTGTTGAACAGCTGGGAATTTTTGTAGGCGATATTGAAGCCGAGGCTTTCAGTGAGACGAGACGCGTAGTTGAGATCGACGCCGGGAAGAATCTTGCGCGTCTGCTCCTGGCCCCAACCTTCGGTCTTTTTCAGATAGAGATCGCTGTCCGTCGCCTGGAGGTAGGTCCGGTAGGTGAACAAACTGCCCTGCCGATCAAACGCGCTTTTCGTGACGAGATTGATCGAGCCGCCGGTGCTGGTCGCCTGCATCTCGGGCGTGAGGGTCTTGAAGACCTCGACGCTCTCGACGTTGTTGATGGCGACCTGCTCAAACTCAAAACGACGGTTAGCGTTGCCCGAGGTGGCGCTCGCGATCGGGTTGCCGTTCATAGTGACGTTGGTGAACGCGGTATTCATGCCGCGCAGGGTGGCGGCGCGGGCGTCGTTGGCGTTGTAGTCGATACCGACGCCCGGAAGAAACTTGAGATACTCGGCGGCGTTGCCTTCGGCGATGTCACCATATTGGTCGCCGGCGGCGACGACCTTGATCTGGTCGGAGGATTTCTGGAGCGCGATGGCCTGAGCCATGCCTTCTTTGGTGCCCGCCACCTTGAACTCGGCGAGCTGCACGATGCTCCCGGAGCCGAGGCGGATATTAGTCGTGGCGATTTGGGAAGGTGCAACCGTGACTGCGGCCGACGCCGATTCCAGTCCCGGGTAGGTGACAACCAGAATGCGGGGACCAGAGGGCACATCGCGCAATAGGAAGCGTCCTTCGCGTTCGGCGGCGACATGGAGATCAGTGCCCTCGACGCTTACGTCGGCGCCTTCGAGGAATTTTCCCGTGGTCGCGTCGACCACCGTGCCAGCGATGTTGCCCCGTGAGCTTTGAGCCTGCGCGGGCACAGCGGCGAGCGAGAGCGCGAGTGCGAAGAGGACCAATGTGAACGGCAACCTAAAGGCGGTGCCGGAGAGGCGGGTGTTAGATAGTGGGGCGAGTGCGGTCATGGAGGTTTGGGGCGAAAAAAGAAGCCGCGGCGGAGCGATTAAGGCTACGCCGGCTTGGAAGGTTTTAGGGACGATGGCGGGAGCTCCCGCAACCGGGTGACACCATCGACAGGATGAGACGCGAACGAAGGCGTCGGTTAAGGCATAATTTGAGCCTGACAGTCCTGCGAGCAGGATTGCTCAAACGGGGAGAAGGCTCTGGCCGGAAGGGCGCTACTGCTTTTTTTTCTGCTTTCCGGGCGGCTGATCCCAGCCTTGGGCCTTCGCGATTCCTTCCAGAGTGCGGGTGACCGCAAAATCCCGCGGAATCAGGCTGAACTTGCCGAGATATTGAAACGCCTTGGTGACGTTTGTGATTTCGCCTTTCCGTTTTTCCAGTTCGGCGGGAGAAAGTGAATTCACGCTCGCGGCGTAGGCAGTCGCCATTTCTTGGACCGATTGGGCGGTGGCGGGATCGTTTTCGTAGCACAGTGATTCGGCGTAGCTCAGCATCGCGGCGGGGGATCCGGCGGGCAGCTTGGTGGCATTGGCCCGAATGCTCGCGGCGATTTCCCGGCGCTTGGCGGTGGTGGCCTCGGCGGTGAGGAAACCATCCGTGCCGCCCTCGGCTTGGCGTGGTGGCAACGGGCGATACCAGATGTTGCGAAAGCGAACGGGATTGCCGTGATCTTGGAGCTTGAGCGGGCCGCTCACGGGAAAGGGAATCGGCACCGAGCGCTTCATGTGACCTCCCGGGCCTTCAAGCGGCGTGTGATCTTGCAGGAGCACGCCGTTGCAGAAAACTGTGAGGTAGCCCGGGTCGATGAGCTTGGCGTCACGGTGCAGCGGGCGGCGGAAGATGATGTCGTAAACTTGAAACTCCCCGGGTGCGCGCAGCGCGTTGGCCAACGGAGGATTGATGCCGTAGAGCGAACCGGCAAAGCCGTCGGCGTAAGTGGGATTGTTGTAGTTATCGAGCACCTGCACCTCGGCGAGTCCCATGAGGAAAATACCGCTATTGCCCCGGCCCTGGCTGTCACCCTGCACATTTTTCGGCGCGGCCCATTCGACGTGAAGCTGGCAATCCCCGAATTTTTCCGTGCTGCGAATTTGGCCGGAGCGCGGCACGCACTCGAGCGCCCCGTCTTTCACGATCCATTTGGTCGGCGCACTGGGTTCGCCGGCTTTGGTGTCGGCCTCCCATTT
>JBDSGI010000148.1:0-5037 GCA_039919035.1 Opitutaceae bacterium | reverse complement strand
GGAGGTCGGTGCCCTGCCGCTGCGAGAGCGCGCGGATGGCGGCGGTGACATCGAACTCGCCCACGAAGCCGACGATGCTGGCGAGCGCGCCGGCCGTGGCGGCCAGTTGCACCGCGCCGGGAATGGTCGTGGGCGAAACCGGCACCCGCAGCTGACCGGCCGTCTGATTCGGATCGGTCGCGGAATTGGCGATCGCCGGGTCTTTAATCACGAGGGCATTGGAGGTCGAGGTGCTCGGAAAGGCTCCGGTCAGCGAACGGTTGATGTTGTTGGTCGTGTAGGTTTCGCGCGGGTCGAAGATCTGGCGGCCGTTGGTGTCGAGAATCGGGGCGCCAGTCGCGGGATTGACGCGCGGCACGCCGCGCCGGGAGAGATTCCAATTCACGCCGAGCTCCTCGAGCGCGCCTTCCTGCACCTCCATGAACTTCGCCTCGATCTCGACCTGGCGGACATCATTGTAACGGGAGAGAATGTTGCGGATGCGCTCGTTGTTGCGCGCCGTCTGGGTAACGATGATGGCCGAGCCGTCGTAGGCGAGCGAACTGCCCTCCACGGTGAAGCTTACGCCGGCCTGCTGGAGAAACGCGCGCATCGACGCCGCCTCGCCACCCGTCACCGCCGGCTCGGAACCGGCACCAGACGACGAATAAGGATCCTTGCCCGCGCCGCCGCTCCCGCCACCGATGCCGCTCATGCGTAGCACGGTCGCGCGGGTGACGGGGAAAAACTGGGTCTCCAGCGTGCTGGTCTCGCCGCCGGGGCGCACGACGAGCGCGTCGGCCTGAACCTCGTATTGATAACCAATCTGCTCGGTCACGAGATCGAGCACGCGCTTGAGCGTCATGTTGCGCAGCGTGATGGTGACGGACGGATTTTTGTTCGTGGGATCGACGAGCACGACATTGACGCCCTTGGGCGCGCCGGCGGGGGCGCCCGTGTCGAATTCCTCGGAAATCGCGCTGAGCGAAGCGACGACTTCGCCAATCGGCGCGCGCGTCCAGCTCACGGCCGGGAGCGTGATCTCGGTGATTTTTTTCTGGAGAGGCGCGACGGCCTCGGAGGGATTCGCCTCGCGGGCTCGCTCCTGATAAATACCGGGGCGCTGCCAGCTCTTCGCCACTTCCTCAAGGAGCTGGGCACGGGTCTTCTCGCGGTTCAGGGCGCCGGTCAGGGCCTTCTCCTCGGCGATGCGGAGCAGAAATCCCTTGGCCACGGTGTTGTCCGGATCCTGGGCCTCGACGGAGCGGAACGTGCCCTGAGCGCCATCAAGATCGCCAGCGACGTATTGCGCGCGACCTTTGGCAATCATCTGCAGGGTGGCCGCGCGGTCGGCGGCAAACGCGGGATCGACACCGGGCTTCGCCGGGGTCGTTTCGGCGCGGCCGATCTGGCGCTCGAGGCCCTCGGCGCGGGTGCTGCCGGCGGGCGCGAGCTGCGCGTGTTCCGCCATCGCGAGGCGGGCGGCGGCGGTGTCGCCGCGGCGCAGCGCGGCCTGCGCGCGATCGAGGAGCGCCGAGGCTTTTTCCTTTTGGAGATCGGTAATCAGTTTTTGCGTGAGGGAATTGGCGGGCAAAGAGGCGATCGCGGCGTCAATGGTCGCAATCGCATCTTCGGAGCGGCCTTCGCGGGTCTGGCGGCGGGCATTGGCCAGCTGGGTCTGCCCGCTGGCGATCAACTGGGTCTGGCGGGCGGCCTCGGCCCGGGCCATCGCATCGGCCTCAATCTCAGCGGCGGAAGGCCCGGCCGGGGGAGTCTGACCGGGCTCCGGAATGCGCACATCGATCATTTTCGGCGGAGCAGAGGCGGCGGCCTGCGCGGCGGCGGCTTCCTGGGCGCGGGCGTTTTGCCGGGCGACCGCCTGGGCCTCGATCTCGGTGCGCAGCTTCTGCACGGCGGGGTCGTTGGGGGAAACTGTCGCCAGCTGGTTCAGCGCCGCCTGGGCAGCGGGCAGGTCCCCGGCATCGCGCGCGCGCAGGGCCTCGGCCATCAGGCGAATCTTGGCGTCCGTCTGGCTGGGGCTGGAAGCCGCCGAAATCGGCAGAGTCGCGCCGAGCAGCAGGGCGGCAAACACAACCAGCAGCGACGGAGGGAGGGGGCGAGTATTCATTGCGGAAAAGAGGGGAAACGGAAAAAGAGAAATGGTTGAATATGGAAATCAGGTGCCGGCTTCGCGCTCGGGCTCATCGGGCTCGCGAGGCAGGAGCACGCGGCGGTCGGGCTGGCTCAGGGTGGTCGATTCCTTCACGACCTCGATCGACGCCGGCGTGTTCACGATTTTCTCGATCTTGTAGGTGGCGTCTCCGCTTTTAAACAGGTCGCCCTCGCGGACTTCGCGCGTCGCGGATTCGCCAGCTACGGCCACAAACGCGGAAAGGGTGCCGGTGAACGCGCGCTCGCGATGCGTGAGCGTGACGTCGCGGCCGGCTTTGTCGTCGTGAATGACCGCGGTGGCGACAAGCTGCCTGGTTGTCGTGTTCTCGCCGACGCGCACCGGCTGCAGGCTGACATCGAGGCTCTTGATGGAGAGGGAGAGGGCAGGAATTTTTTTGCCGGTCGTGCCGAGAAAGACCTCGCCCGTTTTCCCGACTTGAAACGTGCCCCGCCAATGACCCTCGCCTCCGGCGAAACCAATCAGCTGCAGGCGGTAAGGCTCAGGCCGCACCGCGACCAGCTCCAGGCCGAAGACCTCCATTGCCTCCTCGTCCACGAGGCTCGATGGCGGCTTGACGGTGAACTGCTTCGAGCGGGCGTTGTAGAAAATCTCCGGCGGCGTAAACGTGTCGTAGATCCATTCCCGGCCACGCGTCTGGGCGACCGGTGCGGCCCACGTCTCGGTTTTTACCGCCGGAGCGGCGGGCGCCGTCGCCTCGTAGGGCGAGCTGGCGAGCTCGACCGTGGGCGCCGGTCCGACCGGCAGGCCGACGTGGCGCCACACCAGCCACCCGAAGAATCCGGCGGAAACCGCCACCAGCGCGAGGCCGGCGATGATCAGAGATTTATCCTTGGAAACAGCGGCCATGGTTCAGGAGGACGGCGCGGGCGTGGCGGCATCGGCCGCCGACGCGACCGGCGGGGACACGAGTTCGATAAACTCGACGGTGACCGTGTATTTTGAGAGGGGCTTGGAAACGATGGGCAACATGACTGGACCGCTCGCGGCGCGCGGGGTCGCGGCTTTCGGCGCCACCTTGGGCTTCGGCGCGGGCGTGAGCACCACGGACGCCGCCCCATCCGCAATGGCTCCGGTCGCTTCCTCGGTGGCGGCCTGCGCCACCGCTTCCTCGTTGGTGGCGGGCTCGACCTCAACCTCGCGCACGAGGACGGGAAGTTCGAACGACGCGAGCCGATTCAGGAAAGTCCGCAATGCGGCGGTCTGCCCGGTGAACACAAAACGAAACGGCTGGGTGTCGATGAAGCCAGGCACGCGCGCCGTGACCCGCGGATCGATGGTGAACAAATCCGGCCCCTCCTCCCCGCTCGTGGGCTCGGGCAGCGGATCGTTGTTGGCCAGCGCGGCGGCGCGGGCATCGCGGTCCGCTTTGCCCAGCGTGCGCTCGCGCTTCACCGCCAGAATCGCGCGCGGACGCGCCTCAATCAGCGCGTCGAGCAGATATTGGGCAAGCTGGCGCTGACGGAAAACCGGCTCGATATGGTCGGCAACCGGGCCCTCGTTGGCGTAGGCGCCGAATCCGAAGCGTGCGGCCTCCGGGCGGATCTCGATTTCATTGTTCAACGCGGCTTCGCGGGTCTTCTCCACGAACGTCGCGAGGTCGAAGTAGGCGTCGGTGCGCGCGACGGGCACCTTGGCGGCACGGATGCGCTCGGCGGCGGGGCCGCGGCCCTTCAGCTCGCCCTGCATCACGACGAGCGCCTGCTGCGCCTTGGCCAGATCGCCCTCAATGGCGGCTGCCACCTCGCGATTCGGCGGCGGCATCAGCACAGCCATGCTTCCCAGATCGCCCTGGCGCTGGGCCAGTTTCGTCGCGGCCTCGCGCGAAGCGGTGAAGCGCTCGTAGATTAAGCCGAGTTCGGCCAGCACGAGCAGGCCGCAGACGACGAGGCCTAGGGCAAAAAGCGGGTTTTTCCGGAAGAAGTTCACAGGGTTTTCTTCGGGTTGATGACGAGCGTGAAATCGAAACGCAGCAGGCCGTTCTGGTTGTTGTCGAAGCGCTCGTTCTCGACCGCCGCGATAAACTCCGAGCCGGTGAAGCTCGCCAAGAGCCGCTTCACGCGCTGGAGCGATTCGGGACTGACCTTGGACTGCGGATTGGCGACATCAAGCAGCCGGCCGCTGAGCGTGAGGCGAAGCGGCGGACCCTTGGGCCCCTCGGGCGCCGCCGGATTGGCGGCATCCGGCGGAGGGGTCGCACCCTCAGGCGGCGGCGTAACCTCGGCGACGGCGCCGGGCTCCGGCATCGGCGGCCGCACGACCTGTATCTTGTCGAGCCACACGTCCTCGATTTTCACCAACTGCTCCTGCAAGTCGGCGAGAAAATTGATCCAGTTGGATTTCGTCTGGTAGGCGCCGCGCAGCGCCTTGATCTGCTTCGAGGCCTCCTCGATCTGGCGGAGATTCTCGGAATTGCGGTGCTCCACCGCGCGGAGCGGCATGAGCAGCCCGTCCACCTGCGAGGTGCGCTCCTGCAACGCGGAGGTTACGCCGTGGAGATACCAAATGGGCGGCAGCAGGGCCGCCACCACGAGCGCGGCAGCGGCGAGCAGCCAGGGCTGGCGCTTGCGGAAGTCGAGCGCGGCGGTGAGCTCCGGCGGCAGCAGGCTGGCGCCGGCTTCCTCGGGCTTCACCAAGCCCGTCGCCAAACCCACCAAGTCAGCGAGCATCGCGGTCGCACCCTCCGCGCCGGACGCGCGGGAATCCGCCGAAAGATCGACATTCTTGAGCGCTGCGTAGCGCTCAACGGGCAACCGGAGTTTTTCCGCCAACGTCGCCGGCAAATCATCGATCAGCGAGCCGCCGCCCGTCACGTAAACCGCCGTCGCCGCGCCGCCCCCGGAATGCCGGCGGTGATTCACCGCCGA
>JBDSGI010000147.1:0-5421 GCA_039919035.1 Opitutaceae bacterium | reverse complement strand
CGAGTTCGAGCGCGGTGACCGACTCGCCGAAAGTCGCGGCCCACGAGTCGAAATGCTGGAGCCGGCGGGACGTGATCACGTCCATTTGCAGGAACCGTTGCAGCGTGAACATCTCCGCCATCGTGTTCGTCACCGGCGTGCCGGTCGCGAAGACCACGCCTCCGCCGTCATTGAGCCGCTGGACGTGCTGCACTTTCAGCAACATGTCGAACGCACGCTCAGAGGCAGTCTGCGGCAGTCCCGCCACGCGTGTCATCTTAGTCACGTAGAAGAGATTTTTGTAGGCGTGGGCTTCGTCCACGAACAGCCGGTCCACGCCGAGTTCCTCAAACGTGAGGGTGTTGTCCTTGCGGTGCTCGGCGGCGAGATTGTTGAGCTTGGCGTCCAATCGTTTCTTGGCGGACTCGAGTTGCTTCACCAACCGACTGTCGGACGAGCCGGATTTCTGCTCGCGAATGCAGGCCTCCAATTCCTCCAGCTGGTTTTTGATGAACGTCTCCTGGGCTTCCGCGGAAATCGGCAGCCGCTCGAAACCGGAATGCGTGACGATGACCGCGTCCCAGTTGCTCGTCGCGATACGGCCCATGAGTTCCCGACGGCGGGCGCTCTCGAAATCCGCCTTGCCGGCAACGAGGATGTTCGCGTTCGGATAGAGCGTGAGCAGCTCGCCCGAGAACTGTCCGAGCATATGATTCGGAACGACGAACATCGGCTTCCGCGCGAGCCCCAGCCGCTTCAACTCCATCGCGGCGGCGACCATCGTGTAGGTTTTTCCCGCGCCGACCACGTGCGCGAGCAGGGCGTTCGGCGATTGCAGGACACGCCAGACGGCCGCTTTTTGGTGCGCGCGCAGCGAGATCGCTGGACTCGCGCCCGGCAGCGTGAGATGGTCGCCGTTGAAGGTCCGCAGCCGGACGCTGTTGAACTCTCGGTTGTAGGCGGCGACGAGCCGCTCGCGGCGCGCATCGTCTTCCCAAATCCAGTCGGCGAAACGGTCTTTGATCTTCTGCTGTTTTTCGCGCGCGGCCTCCGTGGCCTTGGCGTTGACGACCGGATTGTCCTTGGCGTCGAGGTCGTAGATCGTCGGGGTGCGAAGGTTCAGCGCCTGCTCGATCAACTCGTGCGCCGGCGCACGTTCGGTCCCCCACTCGCTGCGGTTTGCGATCCCGGTCTTTACGTAATGATAGGCTTCGACGGACCAGAGTCCAACCGGCGCGGCATGGCCGACGCTTATCTCATCCGACTTGGCCGGCAGTCGCAGGAGGTGTCGCGCAAAAGCCGCAACGTCATCGGCCGGAATCCAGACCGCGCCGAGCCGCGCGTCGATTTCGGTCGCCTTGAGCTCGGTGGGTTGCACGGCCCGCAGCGCCTCGACGTTTTCGGAAAAACGTCCGTCGCGCTTCGCCGCTTTTTCAGCGAGCGCGAGTTTGTCCCGCACGTTGCCCGAGAGGTAGGCATCCTCCGTTTCCCACGCTTTGTTTTGCGGATTGAGGAAGACGGTGCCACGCAACTCCGGCAGAAATTCCGCCGGGGGGCGGCCGAGCAGTTCGGCCATGCGATCGAGATCAACCCGGGCCCGCTCGTTGAGGGTAACGACCAACGCTTCTTTCGCGGTGCCGACGCGCTCCACCGGGAGCCGCCGCTGCACGGTGCGCTCGCGGAAAATCGCCGTCTTCGTGGCCGTGCCCCCGTCCTCGTCGTAGTTTTCGAGTGAAAGCAACAGCGGCAGATCGGGGTCGCCGACAAAAGCGCGCACGTTGGCGGAATCCGACACCACGCCAAATTGACCGACGAATTGGTCGTAAGTCTGGTTCAACCGAAAACGCGTCGCGTCGATCTCGTAGTCGCCACGATCCTCCACCTGTGCCTGCAAACATTCGCGGGCGGCTTCGCGCACGCGAATCATCCCGCGCACGCGGCGGGCGGTTTGCCCCGGCACGTCGGTCAGCATGACCAGTTCGTCACCTTCGCGACGGGCTAAGCCGCCGCCACCTTCCTCAGTCAGCACATACGCACCGGGTTTGATGCCGGATGGAATCGGCATCGTCTGGCGAAAGGTCGCGGCCTGCGCGGGAGTCAGCGATTGATAGAGTTTGGGCGGAAGCCGGGCGAAAGCGCCGGCCAGTGCCTCGCCGAGGTCGCGACCATCATCCACGAGCGACGGCTCCGAGCGACCATACTGGCCGTGCTCCAAGAGTTCCAGCCGGCCCAGCATCATCTGCGGATGCTTATGGAAATACTCGTTCACCGGAGCGGTTTCACCGTGGGCGAACTCAAAGAGCGGGCTCTCCAACCAATCCGGGCCGGACGGTTTCTCGCCGGCAAAGCGTTTGCGAACAATGATGATGTCGGCCGTGACGCGGGTGTTCGCGTTCTTCTGAAACGCCGTATTCGGCAGCCGCACCGCGCCCACCAGATCAGCCTCGACTGCGATAGCTTCGCGCACGCTTGGCACCACTTTGTCGAGCGTGCCGCGTGAAGTGATGAACGCGACGAGCCCGCCGGGGCGAACCCGCGCGAGCGCCGCGACGAAAAAATAGTCGTGGATGTGAAATTTCTGACGGTTGAGCTTCGCGTCGAAGGGCGCGTAGTCGCCGAACGGCACATTGGAGATCGCGAGATCGAAATAATTCGTCGGGAGGCGAGCCTCCTCGAACGGCTGCGCGCGGATGTCGGCATCGGGATAGAGCGCTCGCGCGAGCCGCGTGGTGAGCGGATCGATTTCGATGGCGGTGAGGGGCGAGCGCCCGCGCATGTCCTCCGGCATGAGCCCAAGAAAATGCCCGAGCCCGCAGGCCGGTTCGAGCACCCGGCCGTGCGCGAAGCCGAGCCGGGTGAGCGCGGCATACATGGACTTGATGACTACCGGCGATGTGTAGTGCGCGTTGAGCACCGTGGCGCGCGCCGAGCGGTATTCGTCTGGGAGGAGGAATTCCTTGAGCTTCGCCTGCTCGGCCGACCACTTCGGCGCTTCATCTGAGGTAGCAAACACCTGCGGCAGCCCACCCCACCCGCCGTATTTTACGAGGACGGCCCGCTCCTCGGCCGTCGGGGCGCGGGATTCAGTTTCGAGGATGCGAAGCAGCCGAATCGCCGCCACATTGTGCTGAAACTTCTGCCGCGGCGAACCCTCGCCGAGGCGGTCGGCGTCGGTGATCCGGTAGTTGTGGCCGTTGAACGGACCGGTTACTCCGGTGACTCCGGCGGAAGCAGAAGGTATTTCTCCCGGACCAGTTCCCACGCCTGATCGTGCGCCTGCTGCGGCGTCAGTCCCTGCCGCCGGGATTCCCGGAGAAGCTGACCCATCTCCGCCGCCGTTTGCTCCTGAGCTTCCAACAGCGCCTCCTGCAACTTCCCCTGCGTCTCCAGTTCGCGCACCAGCCGCGGGCAGTGTTCCCGCCAGTGCGCTTCCGCCATCCGTCCGTAGGCCAGGAGTCCGCTCATGGGTAAAGTCAGCGAAAAAATCGAGCTGATCGTCGTTGCGGGTTTTTTGGGCCATGCGTCATGCGGGCTCAATCGTTATTGCGCGCACCACGGGGCCGGGCCGTGAGGTCGGTCGGTTGCCATTGACGCGCACCTCCACCAACCGCGACTTGTCCAGCGCATCGCGAATTTCCGCGAGTGCCTTCCCTTCGAGCGCCATGGTGTCCTTTTCGGTGGTGATGGTCAGCCGCTCGGGATCGCCCGCGACCAGCTCCCACCGTTTGAACTCCGATGCCGGGAGCGAAACGGTGCGGTCGGCCAGAACGAACCGCACGACGTCGGAGGTTTTGCCTTCGGGCTCAACTTTGCCCCACGGCAGCACCGGCGGCGGCGTCAAGGCTTCGAGCGAGGGATGTTGTTTGATGCTCATGGCCGGTCAGCCTGACGCCGATATCCCCGCCGTGACTCTCGGCTTTGGCCCCACGCGCACCCGGCGTGACCGGGCCGGCACAGCGTCCACACCGGGTTCCTCCGGGGCCGCCATTTCAACGGCGAGCTTGCGCTCGCCGGATCGCATCATCGCCTCACGCGCGAGTTTGCTGTCCGACGTGAAAATCATCTGGTCTTCGCGGAAGCGCGAGTTGGAGACATACGCCTGCTTCAAATTGCCGCCGGAAATGCCCGCATCCGCCATAATCAGAATGCCGTGGTCAATCGTCTTCCCTTGGGCGGCGTGCGAGGTCGTGGCGTAGCCGTGCGAAAAGTGCCGAAACCACACCGGCACCTTGCGGCCGTCCTCCAGCGCGATGCTCCCATCGTCCGAGAATCCGGCGACCGTGACGAAATCGCCGTTCCGCAATCCCAACGGTTTCAGATTGGCCCGCACTTGCAGACGGTCACCCACAGCAATCGGAATGGCCTTGGATAGGCCGACCTCGAAGCCACTGGTCCGCCGGGGGTCGAGCGGCAGCTCTTCGTCGGTCGAGGTTCGGACCACGAGCGACTCCTCGGCCCGACGCACGACCGTCACCGCTTCGTGTTTCCTAAAAACGTCCGTGTCACGGTGGAACGAGAGCACGTCGCCCGCCTGATAATTTTCCACCCGACGACGCTCCTCTCGCGTCCATTTAAGCGGAAACACC
Source organism: Opitutaceae bacterium (assembly GCA_039919035.1). Lineage (GTDB taxonomy): Bacteria > Verrucomicrobiota > Verrucomicrobiia > Opitutales > Opitutaceae > ER46. The sequence goes on along the minus strand of JBDSGI010000147.1, from coordinate 856 downwards.
GTCGCCACGGTCCGCTCGGCGGCGGCGAGCAAACCGGCCGCCTTGAGATGCCGGCGCGCTTCGTCCGTGAAGGAATGAACCTCTGACCACACCGGAGAAATCGCCAGGCAACTCTTACCGCGGGTCACAGTTCGAACGTAGTCTTCCGCCGCGGCCCGGAACAATTCCGGCAGATCATGGATTTCCTTCACGGCCCCGAGACGGGCGAATTGATTGAAGGCGCTCACCGCCTGACCGCGGGCGAGCAGACTCACCGCCTTGCGGTAGGCGGGCTCTTTCTGGCGGCGAATTTCCGTCAATCGCAGCACCGGCACCTGCGCGTAGGATTGCAGGCAGCGGAGCGCATCGCCCGCTTCGACTGACGAATGCTGTTTGATGTCACCGACCAGCAGCAGCCTGTTCCCGTTCGCCGCCGCGAGCCGGCAGAGATCGCGCATCTCACGGACGGAAATCAGCCCGGCCTCGTCCACCAGCAGGACGCGATCGCGGGTGACGCGCTGGAGCGACTCGTTGATGAGCAATTGTTGCAGGGTGTCGGCGTCGGCCGTCAGTTCCTTCCGCAGCACATCTGAGGCGCCGGCCGACGGCGCACAACCGAACACCCGGCCGCCGGCCCGCTCGATGCCGGCGACCACGGCTTTGAGACAGGTCGTCTTGCCGGTCCCGGCGTCACCTTGGAGAATGAGCACGCGGTCGGAGGCGTTGAGCACACGCTCGACCGCCGCGACTTGATCGGCGCCGAGCCCTTCCACGGACGCCATCACGCCCCAGCGTCCGCCGCGCCTCGCGGTGCTGGCCCACGCGATAAATTCCTCCTCGGCTTTTAGCCCATCGCGGGATGCCAGCTCCACCCCCG
>JBDSGI010000146.1:0-3825 GCA_039919035.1 Opitutaceae bacterium | reverse complement strand
CCGAAGTCCAGCCTGGGCAAGGCGTGCGATTACCTCCTCCGCCAGTGGGAACCGCTGGTCGCTCACCTGCATCAAGGCGAAAGCCGGCTCGATAATAACCTGGTCGAAAATGCCATCCGGCCCTCCTGCATCGGCAAGAACTATGGAAAGCGCGCAGTTATGCGAAGCTGGGGTACTCCAATCGCTGTTCCTGCTTGGCTTTAATTGGGGAAAAACAGTAGGGAAGTATGGCGAGTTGTTCGGGGATTACCTCCCACGAGCGGCTCATGCAAAAATTTAATTCAGGCTCAGATCGAAGATTGAAGTGCCGTCGCTGGGCGCAGCGGGATCTTCACATAATTCAGCATGCCTTCGCCGAGCATCTGCGTGCGCTTGGCTACGCGACCCTCACGATCGGCTGGTATCAACGTCGGCTGCAAAAAACCTCAGTGTGGTTGTGCCAGCGCGGTCGTCGATTAACGGACATCCGCTTTGACGAAGTCGTGACGTTGGTGGCGCGGCATGCTCGCGGAGGCTCGCATGCGCGAAAGATGAACCGGGCGGCGCTGCACTGTTGGCTCCGATTCCACGGTCTCAAGCTGGAGTCGACCACGCGCCGAGCGGCGGCGCCATGGCGCCATTGGCTTGATCGCTATGTGCGTTTTCTCGCGGACGATTGCGGGCTCGCACTGAACACGCGTGTCTACCGTCGGCGGCATGCCGGTTGTTTTTTGGCCGCACAGTTTCGCTCAAGAACCGTGCGCTGGGCGAAGCTTCGGCCGGGCGACATCTGGCGCTACGCCGAACGGATTTGTCGCGGTGTTCGTCCGAGTTCAGCCAACGTGATGTTGTGCTCGCTGCGGAGTTTGCTCCGCTTCGTGCAGCTACAGGGCGCGTGCGGCGGCCAGCTCGCCCAGACGGTGCCCCACGTCGCCAACTACGGTCGGCGTCGTGCCACAGAGGTTTTCTCCGAAGCGCAGCGACGCCTGTTCCTCGGGTCATTCGCGCGCACGAACCCGCGTGGCCGCCGCGATTATGCGATCGCACTGTGCCTGCTTGATCTGGGGCTGCGGGCGGAAGAAGTCACGCGTCTGCGGCTTTCCCACGTGACGTGGGAGCCGCCGATTCTGGTGGTGCCGGCGACCAAAACGGATCGTCCCCGCCAACTGCCTTTGCCGGCTCACGTCGCCGCCGCGCTGCGCAGCTATATCCGGCTGGCTCGCCCGACCACCGACGCCGACCATCTTTTCGTTCGTCACCGCAGCTTCGCCGGCCAGCCGTTTTCGCTCTCCGGTCTGCGGCAGGCGATGCGGCGGGCTTTTCGCCGCTGCGGGTTTCCCGGGGAGTGGACGGGGACGCATCGGCTGCGTCATTCGTTCGCGGCCCGGCTCCACGCCCGCGGAGCGGACTTGAAGCAAATCGCCGACCTCCTCGGCCATCGCCACCTCGATACCTCCAATCGTTACGTCCACGTCGGCCCGCAAAGCCTCCGGCCGTTGATTCAGCCGTGGCCCATGTCGTGATGCCTTCAATCCGCCCACGCATGGTCGCCCTCGCCAAGCGCTATCTGGCGCATCGGCGCACGCTTGGTTTTGCCCTCCGCATCGAAGGCGGACTGTTGTTGGATTTCGCACGGTTCGCGGATCGGACCGCTCCGCGTCAATCGCTCACGATTTCACTCGCGCTATCTTGGGCCACCTTGCCGGCGGGCACGACCTCGCTCTATCACGCCAAACGGCTGGAGGTGGTCCGCGGTTTTGCCCGTTATTGCGCCGCACTCGATCCGCGCACCGAGATTCCGCCACCGCGCCTGCTCGGCCCGGCACATCGCCGCATCGCGCCGCATATCTACACGACAAAGCAGACCAGACTGCTGCTGCGCCGGGCGGCGGCTTTGCCTTCCGCCGGATCGTTGAGGCCGCTCACCTTTGTCACGTTCATCGGGCTGCTCGCGTGCACCGGTCTGCGCGTCATCGAAGCCCGCCGACTCCGACCGGAGGATTTCGACGCCGAAGCCGGCACACTCCGCGTGGCCGTCGCCAAGTCCAGCCCCGAGCGCCTGCTGCCCCTCCATCCCTCGACGGTGCGCGCGCTCCTGCGCTATCAAAGCGCGCGGCAACGGCGGTGGCCGCTCGCTGAAAAATTCTTTGTGGGCTTGCACGGACGACCCCTGCACGACGGCGTGCTGCACACGACCTTCCGCCAGCTGACGCAGGGGTTGACGAGCAATGGCGCGCGCGCTCGGCCGCGCCTATACGATTTCCGGCATTCGTTCGCCACGCAGCTGATCGCCCGCTGGAGCCGGGCCGGTGCTTCCATCGCGCACCACCTCGTCCTGCTCTCCCGCTACCTCGGCCATCAGACGTTTCTGGCGATGTATTGGTATGTATCGGCCGATGCGGCCGCGATGCGCTCAGTGGCGGCGCAATTTCAACGCCACTGGCGCGCTCAACCTAAGCTCATCCATGCCACACCCCACGCCGCTCCCATCCCTCCTTCAGCGATTCTTCGCGGAACACCTCCTAACCCATCGTCACGTGAGCCCGCAAACCGTCGTCGCTTATCGCGATACCTTCCGCCTGCTGCTGCGCTTTCTCTGCGACCACCTGCGCTGTCCGGTTGATCACCTCCCGCTGACCGCGATTTCCGCCGAGAACGTGCTCGCGTTTCTCGCCCATCTGGAAAGCGCCCGCGGCAACACCGTGCGCACCCGCAACGCCCGCCTCGCCGCCGTGCGAAGTTTTATGCGCTTCGCCCTCGCACACGTCGGTCCGGAGTTTCTCCCGACTGGCCAACGCGTTCTCGCCGTGCCGATGAAACGTTTCAACCGCCCCCTCTTGGGCTGCCTCAGCCGCGAAGAGGTGAGCGCAATTCTCGATTCACTCGACGGCGCGAGTTGGAACCGCCGGCGTGATCGCCTGTTCTTCACGCTGATGTATAATACCGGTGCCCGCGTCTCTGAACTCACCTCCATGCGGCTCGCCGACCTCACCGGTGACGCAGTGCACCTCCACGGCAAGGGCCGAAAGGAACGTGCCGTTCCCCTTTGGCCGAAAACTCGGCGCCTGCTCCTCCAATGGAGCCGCGCGAACCGGCTTCAACCCGAACATTATCTCTTCACTAATCGTCACGGCGCTCCGCTCACCCGTTCCGGCGCCAGCTTCCGGCTTCGGGTCGCCGTGCGTAGCGCGAGCGCAGTCTGTCCGTCGCTTGCTCAGCGCCGGATTTCCCCGCACACGCTCCGCCACACCACTGCCTTTCACCTGCTGCAATCCGGGGTCGCTCTCGAGGTGATCGCTCTCTGGCTCGGCCACGAAAGCCCGGTGACCACCCATCACTACATCGAGGCCGATCTCAAAATGAAGGCCGATGTCCTGCGCAAACTGCAGGATCCTGCACCGCCGAAGCGCCTCCGTCGGACCCAGTATCCGCGGTTGCTCGCATTTCTTGAGGCACTGTAATTATGGAAAGCTCCACTAAACGCCCGGCCGCCCGATTGCCTCGATGTGGCTGGCTCGTTCAAATCCCAGCTTCGCATAACTGCGCGCTTTCCATAGTTCTTTCCGATGCACGAGGGCCGGATCGCATTTTCGACCAGGTTATTGTCGAGCCGGCTGAGGAGCTGCCGATCGGCGCGTCCCAGGCGCGCCAGCATCTGCGCGTCCTCGCGGTCGGACTTGGTTTGGCTCTGCGAGATCGCGCGGAGCTTGCGCGCGTTGGCCACGATCACCGGATGGCCCAGCGCGGCCAACAGCCGCGAGACCCACGGGCTGTGCGTGCCCGTCTCCATCACGAACGTGGCGCCCGGATACCGCGCGCTGAACGCGGTCAGCACCTCGCGGGTGT
>JBDSGI010000145.1:0-5732 GCA_039919035.1 Opitutaceae bacterium | reverse complement strand
GGTGAGGAGCAGGGACTTTTCGGTTCGCGGCACGCAGCGGTGCGGCTGGGCGAAACGCCGGTCGTGGCGATGCTCAACCTCGACATGGTGGGCGTGCCGATCGGTGTGAACACGCTGGGCGACGAATCGCTGGTGCCCGCGCTGGAGCGCTGGCACGCGTCGCGGCCCGAGGTCAAGCGCCTGCCGAAGGGCGTCGAGAACATCAACTGGCTCGCCAGCGATCACACGCCGTTCCAGCTCGCCGGGGTGCGCGCGCTGACGTTCAACGCGCCGATTCCCCGGGAGGCGGTCCGCTACTATCACGACTTCGCCGACACCATTGACAAGGTATCGCCGCAGCTGATCGACGACAGCGCCGCCGTGATGATCGATCTCGTGCTGGCGTTGGCGAATGATTCGGCGCTGCGACCGGAGCGGCGTTCGCCGACGGACACAGAGAAAATTTTCACCCGGTTCGGGCTGGAGAAGCGCATGAAGGCGCTGGGGATGTGGCCGTTTGAGTGAGGGCGCGGTCGTAAAGTGCAGCCCGGGTCGCCGACTCCGGCCTGGCCGCAGCGAGGCCGGCTGAATTCCAAGCGGAACGAAGATTTAGGGCCGGTGATCCAGCGCGAATCAATACGTCCCCTTGAGCGCGAAGGTCCACGACTGGCCGACGGTTTCGTGGCGGGTCATGGCGGTCGGGCCGGTGACGAAGCGCTGCATGTTGATGTAGGGCGTGTCGGTGAGATTTCGCACGCTGACGGAGAGGCTGTAGGTGTTGTTCAGGCGCCAGCCGGCGCCGGCGTCGACGTTGGCGCGATGGCGGCGGTAGGTGGTGCCGGCGAGGTTGGTGGTGATGTCGTCGGACCAGTTCCAGTTGGCGTAAACGTTGAGCCGGTTGAGCGAATAATTGATGCCGCCGCTGGCGAGGTGCGGGGTGAGGTTGGCGCGGGGAACTTCCGCGTAGAGGCGGGTGTAGCTGCCGCGAATGGAGAGGCGTTTGAACTTCTCGCCGAGGAATGAGAGGCTCTGGTTATACTCCAGCTCCATGCTGCGAATTTTGATCCGGCCGGGATTGTTGCCGAAGGTGATGAAGTCAAAGCCGGCATACTCAGTGCCGGTGTAACCGAACTCCTGCGCGCTCTGGCGGTCGGACACAATAAGGTCGGTGACTTTGCGCTCGGTGAAAGTGGCGGAGAGCTGGCCGACGGGTTCGAAATAGTAGGCGACGCGGGCGGCGTAGTTGTCGGAGGTTTCGGGCTTTAGCCCGACGTTGGGCGAGGTCACGGTGCGCACTGCGGGATCGTCGTTCACGATCGCGACGCCGGAGAGATTCACGTAGGAGGGGCGGCGGATGGTGGCGCTGTAGCCGAATTGGAAATCGAGGTTACGGGATAAATTATATTTCAGCGAAGCGCTGGGGAAAAGGTTGTCGTAGTCGCCGGTGCGTTTCACGCGTGGTCGAGAGAGGAACTGATATTGGATGCCGGGGATGGTGGTGGCGATGCCGTTGGTGCCGACCGGAAAACCGGCCGCGCGGACTTCGGTGGGAGTGCGGGTATCTGCTTCGCTGGCCTCGGTCGCGGTGCCTTCCCAGCGCAGGCCCGCGCGGAAGGTGAGGCGCTTGTAGCTGGTCGTGCCCATGATGAAGCCCCCGTCGATCTGCTCGTAGAAACGGCGGCGCCGAGCGACGTAGGATTGGTAGAAGTTGTCGTTGTTCGTGCCCCAGTTCTGACGGAAAGCGGCCGGGCTATTCCGGTAAAGATCGCCGATGGCGCGGAGATTGGGCATGAAAACGCTTTGCCCTGAGGAAGAGGTGGCGCTGCCGCCGTTCATCGCCAGCGAGTATTCCCACGGGGAGCGGTAGTTGGCCCAGGCGCCGGGGGGGGCGGTGACGCCGCCGGGGGCGTAGTCGAAACGCTTGGCGAGCTGGTCGTCCTCGAATATTTGAATCTGCTGGCGGGTTTTCACGCCGGTCTTCCAGACGCCAGGGAGGACGCGGGACGTCTTGAGCGTGCCGATGATCTCGCCGGTGAGGAGGACGGTGCGGCCGAAGCGGCCGTCGTTGGCGGTGAGGGTAGGATTGGTGAAGCTGGCTCCATTGGCGATGTCGGGCCCGGCGGATTGGACAAAGTTCCAGCCCGGATCCAGCGGGGAGGAGCGCTGGGCGCGGAAGGTGATGCCGGTGGCGGTGGGGCTGTTGGTGTCGCGGATCGAGTCGCGGCGACCGAGCGGATTATACCAACTGGTGGAGTCGCTGTAGGCCCCTTTGGCTTCGAGTTCGAAATTGCCGCGCTTGAAAGCGAGGCGAGGGAGCAGGGTGAAGGTCTCGCCCATTTTCGAGACGGCGACGGGATTGACTTGCACGGTGCCGTTGACGGCAGACGTAAAGGCCAGGAGCGGGTCGGTCCCGACGACGTTGGTGCGGGTGCCGGCGTTGAAGATCACGGTGCGCTGGGGCGTCCACAGGTCGGCGTAGTTGTAAACGACGCCGAGGCCGACGTTGAGATCGCGGGTGATCTTGTAATCGACGGTGAGGGTGGTGGCGAAGCGCTTGTTGAAGCGCGGCGCCCATTGGTAGTTCAGCGTGGTGGGGACGAGGGGGCGCTGGTCGGTGGCGGTGGTGGCGGTGCTGTAGGCGAGAGAGCTGATCAGGGCTTCCTGATAGACGTTGGACTCGCTGATGTTAAGGACGAGGCCGAGGCGCTTGTTCAGAAACACGTCGGAGTATTCGAGGATGCCGCCGGGACGGAGCTTGTAGCTGCGGCGGTCCTCGTCGGGGCCGAGCGAGCGGTTGAACGTGAACGCCTCGCTGTGCGCGACGAGGTTGGTCTGCCAGGCGACGCGGCGACCGGCGCGATCGAAGGCGCGCTTCGTGCGGAGGTTGATCGTGCCGGCGGGGGCGTTGGCGTCCATGTCGGCGCTGATCGTCTTCGAGACCTCGATCGATTCCATGCTGTTGAGCGAGGCCATCTCCATGGTGAAGGAGCGCGCGGCGCCGGAGCCGCTGTTGTTGGCATCGACGCTGGCGAGCGCAATGCCGTCCATGGTGACCGAAGTGTATTCTGAGCCGAGGCCGCCGAGGCGCACGGTGCGGACTTCGCCGTAAAAGAGATCGAGCTCGACGCCGGGGAGATGCTTGAGGAACTCGCCGACGTTGCCTTCGGCGTTGTCGCCGAAGGTGTCCGACGCGACGGTGTTGGTGATGTTCATGTTGCGCCGCTGATCCATGATGGCTTTGGCGGAGCCTTCGCGCTCGGTGGAGACGGTGAAAGCGTCGAGCTTCACGGTGCCGTCGGCCGCGGTATTCTGGAGGGTGCTAACGAGCTTGAACTCATGGTAAACGCTGCCGCCCGCCGGCACGCTGAGGGTGGCGCTGGCGGCGCGGTAACCGGTGTAGTCGACGGTAAGCGTCGCTTTTCCGGCGGGAGCAGCTGAGATTGAGAATTCGCCGCCGTCGCCCGAAATTGCCGTCTGCTTTGACTCCACGGCGGTGACGCGGGCGTTGCGCAGATACTCACCGGTCGAGGGATTGAACACGCGGCCGGTGATAGTGCCGGTGGCGGTGGTCTGCGCGTGCAGAGGCAGGAGCGTGAGCACGACGGCGAATAAGGCGAGGAGGGATGGGAATTTCATGCTGGGGGTGCGGTCAGCGCAGGCATTCTTGTGCCGGGGGTCAATGTCGGACGCAGGTCAATGCGGCGTGGAAAAGGAAAATGACCTTGCCGTGGTAGCGACGCGTTCGCCAACTCGGAACACCCCTCCTCATGAAAACCAATCGTCGTCAGTTTCTTCAACACGCTTCGCTCGGTCTGGGCGCGCTCAGTGTTGCTTCGTCCGCGGTGTTCGGCGCGGAGCCGAAAAAGAAAACGGAAGCGGCGCCCAAGAAAACCGACGGCACCGGCGGCCCGAGCTTCGCGAAGAAATCGAAGATGAAACTCGGCACTGTCACCTACAACCTCGGGATGGACTGGGATGTGCCCACGCTGATCAAGAATTGCACCGAAGCGAAGTTCGAGGGCGTGGAGTTGCGCACTGGCCACAAGCACGGCGTCGAGGTCACTCTCAGCAAGGCCGAGCGTGCGGAGGTAAGAAAACGATTCACCGATTCGCCCGTGCTGCTCTGGAGCATGGGCAGCGCATTCGATTACCACACGACTGATCAGGCAAAACTGAAGAAGGACATCGCGGACACGAAGGAATATATTTTGCTCGCGCAGGATGTCGGTGCGACGGGCGTGAAGGTGCGTCCGAACGGCCTGCCCAACGGCGTGCCCGTCGAGAAAACCCTCGAGCAAATTGGCCACGCGCTGCGCGAGCTGGGCGAATTCGGCGCGAACCACGGCCAGCAGATCCGCATGGAAGTCCACGGTAGCGGCACCCAACTGGTGCCCAATTCGAAAGCGATCCTCGATTTCGCGAATCACCCCAACGTGGGTGCTTGCTGGAATTCCAATCCCACCGATCTCCAGGGCGATGGTTGGGACCACAACTTCAACCTGATCAAAAATAAAATCTTCACGGTCCACATGCGCGACCTCGCGCTGGAGGATTATCCCTTTCGGAAGCTGCTGAACGGCCTCGTTGAGAGCGGATTTACCGGCTTCACCTTCGCGGAAATTCCCGAGAGCAAGGAGCCCGTGCGGCTGATGAAGTATTACCGCTCGCTGTGGCTGGCTTATCAGGGGCTGCTCTAAGCGCGATTGCTGAGGGGCAAACAAAGCGGCCGGAACATGCATTAAGCACGTTCCGGCCGCCGGGGTTTCGCTCGGGCGAAAAAGGAATTACTTGGCTGGCGTCCCGAAGACTTCGACTTCGCAGTAGTGGTTCAGCTCGTCGGAGGTGTTGCCATTGCTGTAGAGTCGGACGTAGCGGCCGGCGGTGCCGTTGGCGGCGATGACACGGCCAAAATTTACCTCGACGTAGGAGAGCTCCTTGCCTTTGCCGAGCTTGGAGGAATTGTCGTCGTCGTTGTTAAAGATGGTCGTCACGCCTTTCTTAAATTCGGCGTCGTCGGAGATTTGGATGACGACGTCATGATAGACGCGGGCCTGCGAGTGGAAGTGCCACACGGCGACGGCCGCGATCTTGGCGCTGGTCCCGAGATCGACCTGCACCCATTGCGTGCCGGGCCCGAGCTCCACGTAGGCACCGTCGATGCCGGTCTTGTCGCCGTCGGTGATGAAGGAGAGTTCACCGATGACAGGGAGGGCGTCGCTACTGGTGACTTTCTTGCCCTTGGAGAGGAGGGTGGTGCTGGCGGGCACCATGATGTCGGGGCGCTTGATGCCGGCGGGCTCAAGGTTCGCCAGCGAGACCGGGCGGGGCGTGCCCGCGAAGAGCGGCTTGGGCATTTCGACCTTAAGCGGCATGTCGGCGGCGTGGGCGGAGGCCGCGAGCGCGAGGGCGGAGAGGACGTGGGTGAAGGTGCGTGGGAGCATGGTGAAAAAGAAGGACGGAATTTCTGAACCAATAATGGAGACGAATGAACTCTAATCTGAAACCGAATCAGGTGCAGGTGAGACGACGAGACTCGGCAAAATATTCAAAAACGAAGGCAAAAACCGGCGGTTGCTTTGTGATCCGTCGCGCCGAATTTACGCGACGAAGTCGGTCGGGGCAAAGCTAAGCATTTTCTGGGCGGCGATGGCCTCGTTGACCTTGAGCACGGTGACGGCGGTGGCAAAGGCGCTTTCGCCCGTGCAGTTGAGCTCGGCGCCCTTGCGCATCCCGTCGAAGAAATTCTCCAAGTG
>JBDSGI010000144.1:0-10300 GCA_039919035.1 Opitutaceae bacterium | reverse complement strand
CGCAATATCTCATCGCCAACTTCACCACGTTTTTTTGCCTCACCTGGCTCTACCCCCACGTCAAGGCCACCTACAAACTGAGTGCCGCTGACGCCGGACTTTACAGCATGATTCCGCTCCTCTGCGGGGCGGCGGGCAACATCGTCTCCGGCTGGCTCGTGGATCGAATTTACGCCGACGGCCGGCACGCCCTCTCCCGCAAGCTGCCCGCGATAGTCGGTTTCTCGCTCACTGCGGTGGGCATGGTGATGAGCGTGCAGCAGCACACCGTCGGGCCCGCCATCTTCTGGCTCTCGCTCGCCGTGTTTGGCGTGGACATGATCCTCAGCCCATCTTGGTCGTTCTGCATCGACATCGGCGGCAAGCACGCCGGCCAGGTCTCCGGCACGATGAACATGGCCGGCAACATCGGCTCCGCGATCATCGGGCCCGCCTTTCCCCTGCTGCTCGCGTGGACCGGCAGCGCCAGCGTCTTCTTTTACATCATCGCGGGGTGCAGTGTGCTCGGCGCGCTCTGCTGGCTCATGGCCGACTCGACCAAGCGGATCGAGGAAGTTCCCGTCTGATTCCCGCCGCTCACTTTCCCATGTCTCCCGCTCCCTCTCCTCGGCGTTTCAAGGGCGTCTGCCTCGGTGCCGGCTACTTCAGCCGCTTCCAATACGAGGCCTGGCAACGCATCCCCGAGGTCGATATCGTCGCGCTCGCGAATCGCAACTTCGAGAAAGCCCGCGAGACCGCCGCGCAATTTGGCATCCCGCGCGCCTACGCGTGGACCGAGCTCGCCAAGATGTTCGACACCGAGAAGCCCGACTTCGTCGATATCATCACGCCGCCGGAAACCCATTTGGAAGTCGTCCAACTCGCCGCGGCCCGCGGCATCGCGATTATCTGCCAAAAGCCCATCGCGCCGACCTACGCCGAATGTGTCGCGCTCGTGGCCACCGCCCGCCAGGGCGGAGTGCGCCTGATGATCCACGAAAACTTCCGCTGGCAACCGTGGTATCGCGAAATGCGCCGGCTACTCGATGCCGGCACCCTCGGCGAACTGTTCTCGATCAACATCCGGATGCGGATGGGCGATGGCTGGCAGGACGACGCCTATCTCGCGCGCCAACCGTTCTTCCGCACCTACCCGCGCCTCTTCGTTTACGAGACCGGCGTCCACTTCCTCGACACGTTCCGCTACCTCGGCGGCGAAATCGCTTCCGTTTACACGCGCCTGCAAAAGCGCAACACCGCCATCAATGGCGAGGACGCCGCCCAGATCGTCTGTGGTTTCGCGAATGGCGCGACCGCCATCCTCGACGCCTCGCGCTACAACGAAGCCGACACCGCCAACGCGCGTTACACGTTCGGGTTCGTCCGCGTGGACGGCAGCAAAGGCCACCTCGAACTCGACCTAGAAGGCAACCTGAACCTCAAGCTCCTTGGCCAGCCGTCGCGTCGCCTCGACTACCCACACACTCGCGAAGGCTTCGCCGGCGATTGCGTTTACGCAATCCAGCGCCACTTCATCGACCGCATGGCCGACGGCGACCCGTTCGAAAACACCGGCGAAGATTACCTGAAGTCCACCGCGCTGATGGAAGCGTGCTATCGCTCTCACGCCACCGGCCAAGTCGTCACGTTGTCTTCCCTAACATGAAACACTCCGGCCTCGATCATCTGGCCATCGTCGTCCCGTCCACCGAGGAAGCCCTCAAGACGTGGCGCGACCGCCTCGGCTTCCCCGTCGTGTGCAGCGAAGTCGTCAACGGCGGCGGCGTGCGCCTCACTCATCTCGACCTCGGGAACACCCACCTGCAACTGGTCGAGCCCCTCACCTCCGATCATCCGCTCCAAGGTTGGCTCGCAAAAAACGGCCCCGGCCTTCACCATTTCTGTGTCAAGGTCGGCAATGTCGGTGAAGCCCACGCCGAACTGTCCGCCGCCGGCCTCGCGCCGGCCACGCCCCCACCGCATCAAGGCACCCAAGGCAAACGCGCCCTTTTCCTCGCGAAGTCCGCGACGCAAAATATCCAAGTCGAGGTCACCGGCCAGTAGCCGACTCCCCCGCAAACCGCGCTTGGCTCCGGCGAGCCCCAGCCCAATCTGCCAGCATGACCCGTAAGTCTAATTGGGCCAATGCCGGTCAGCGGTTGACCCGAGCCCTAGTGCGCAATCCTGCCGATGCCGAGTGGCCGCGTTGGGGCTTGATCGCGGCGCTCGTGACCTTGATCGGTTTTATCGATTACTGGTCGGGCATCGAAGTGTCCGTCGCGATCCTCTATCTGGGGCCGGTTTTGCTTGCGACAGGCTGGTTCGGTTTCGCTCCTGGCATTGTTGTCTCCCTGTTGACCACGTCCGTCCGCGTGAGCACTGACCTCTTGATCTCCTATCCTCACGCGCTGCCCTTGCATTCCTTCTGGAATGCCTTCGCCGCACTGGGCATTTCCCTATTCATCGTTTCGATTCTAAGTGCGCTCCTGACCTTGCAGCGCCATCTTGAGGGCGAGGTGCAGGAGCGAACTACACAGCTGCGCGACTCGATCGCCGCCCGGCAGCGGCTTGAACGAGAGATTCTCGATGTGTCTGAACGCGAACGCGGGGCGTTTGGCCGAGAACTTCATGATGAACTCGGGCAACACCTCGTGGCGACGGCGCTCGCCGCGCAGGTGCTGACCCAAACCCTGGAGCCGGGCGCACGGGCCGCGCAAGCCCGGGCCATCGTCCGCTGGATCGAGGAAGGCATCGCCAAGACACGCAAGCTGGCGCGCGGGCTTTTGCTCGCCCGTATCGAGCCAGATCGGCTGCCGCAGGAACTGGAAGAACTCGCGGTCAATGCGAGCAAGGCCGGCGTGCCAAGTCGCGTGCTCGTCAAGGGCCGTCCCATCGCGGCCAGTGCCGGCGATTGCGCCCAGCTTTTCCGCATTGCTCAGGAAGCCGTCGGCAACGCCCTGCGCCACGCCAACGCCCGGGCGATCGACCTCATGCTCGTCAGCGACGAAAGCGCGCTTTGCCTCATCGTCGAAGACAACGGTTGCGGCTTGCCGGTGGTGCCGCCGGCGGGAGCCGGCGTGGGCCTTAAGATCATGGAGCACCGGGCGAAATTCATCGGGGCGTCGTTTTCAATCATATCCGCCCCCGGGGAAGGGACGAAAATCATTTGTTGCCTGCCCAATCAAATGACTGCCGCGGACCCAGGATGAATCCCACCCGCCTCTTCATGGTCGACGACCATCCGTTTGTGCGGGAGTGGCTGGGCAACCTGCTCCGGCTCCAAACCGACCTGTGCGTGATCGGTGAAGCCGGTGACCCAGTTTCAGCCCTCGCGGCGATGATCGGCCAACCGCCCGATGTCGCCGTCGTTGATCTGACCTTCAAGCGCGGCTCGGGACTGGATCTAATCAAGGATCTGCGCAGCCAGCTCCCGCAGGTCAAAGTCGTCGTCCACTCGATGCATGAGGAATTGACCGATGTGGAGCGGGCCTTTCGCGCCGGCGCATCCGCCTACGTGATGAAGCGCGAATCGACCGCCCAAATCATCACGGCGATCCGGGAGGTGCGCGCCGGAAGGATATTCGCCAGCCCGGAGATTCTGCCCTTGCTCACGGCGCGGCTCATCAACCGACCGGCGGCCAATGCTTCGCCGAGCGATGTGCTCAGCGACCGGGAGCTGGAAGTTTTTCGCCGGCTCGGCCGCGGCCATGCCACCCGCGAGATCGCGGACGATCTCGGGGTCAGCCTAAAAACCGTGCAAACCTACTGCGCGCGGATCAAGGAAAAGCTCGGCCTTGATGATGGTCAGGAGCTGGCGCGCACGGCCTTTGAGTGGAGCGATCAAGTCGGCGGAAGCAGCCCCGGATCGCGCTTGTAGTATCGCGCCCGACAAAGAAATTCCAACCCCACCCGACAGACACCGCGCCGATTCAAATCTATTCTGCGGGGATGATTCCCCTCAACCCCTTCACCGCCCGAAGCGAAGCTGCGAACTTCACGCTTCAGGCCCCGTTCGCCGGATTGGCGGGCAGTTCACACGTCAGAAGCATCGTCCGCTTCCAACGAGGCGCGGCGCCGCCAATCAGCGCGACGGTCCTCACAAAAAACAGCGAACGACTGCTCGGCGAGGTGCTCACATCGCTGGCTTGGTGCGATGAGGTCGTCGTGCTGGACACTGGATCGACCGACCGCACGGTAACGATTGCGGTAGCATATCCGAATGTAAGCCTCCACCACCTAGCGGGATCGTTTCCGGGGTTCGGCCGGGCCCACCAACAGGCGGTCGAGCTCGCGCGGAACGACTGGATTCTCTCGGTCGACAGCGACGAGGTGATTTCCGGAGAGCTAGCTCTGGAGATTTCCGCTCTCCCGCTCGACCCTGAGAGCGTCTACACGATCTCGTTTCAAAACTACTTCAACGGAAAACGAATCACGACGTGCGGCTGGGCCCCGGATCGGCACGAGCGCCTTTTCAATCGCGCGGTGACCAACTTCTGCGCGAGCGAGGTGCACGAGCGAGTGCAAACCCACGGACAGGTGATCACATCGCTGCGCCACCCGATTCGGCATTATTCGTATGAGTCACTTGAGGATTTTCTCCGCAAAATGTCCAGCTACTCGCGGCTCTTTGCCGCGCAGAACGCCGGCAAAAAACGTTCAGGCCCGTGCAAGGCCGTCACCCGCAGCGTCTGGGCATTCTTTAAAAGCTACCTGCTCCAGCTCGGGATTCTACAGGGTTACGAAGGCCTGGCGATCAGCGCCTGCAAGGCGCAGACGGTTTTCTGGAAATACCTCATGCTCTATGAGGCAAATCGCCGTTCCGCCGCATGAGCCTGCTCGTGCTCATGTATCACCGGGCGAGCGCGGGACGTTTTGGCAACTCTCCCGCCATGCTCGACGCTCACTTCCAGCACATCGCGACCAACTACCCCACGGTGATGCCGGGCGAGCCGTTGCAGCCCCAAACCCCGAACGTTTGCATCAGTTTTGACGACGGCTACTACGATTTCTACGCTAGGATATTTCCTCTCCTCCAACGGCATAAACTCCGCGCCCTACTGGCGATTCCTTCCTCCGTGATTTTCGAGCGCACCGATGCCCCCGAATCCCGCCGCCTTGAGCAGTCGAATCAGGAGTCATTCAACCATCCCAGCCAGGGCGGCTTCTGCACCTGGCCGGAGCTGGAGGAAATGGCTGCGAGCGGGCACGTCACCGTTGCCGCGCATGGCTTCACCCATCGCGCGCTCGACGATCCGAAGGCGGACCTTAACACCGAGGTCCACGCCCCAAAAACGATTCTCGGGTCCCGGCTCGATCAGAAAATAGAAAGTTTTGTGTTTCCTTTCGGAAGATTTTCGCGGCCCGCTTTGTTCGAAGCCCGTCAGCGCTACCGTTATGTTTTCCGAATTGGCGGAGCGCTTAATCGCCATTGGGAAAGCCGCGTCCTCTACCGAATTGATGCGGATGAGATGACTGCGCCGAGCGCATTGTTCAGACGTGACAATCTTACCCGCTACCAGACCCGGTTTTTGTGGAATCGGCTGCGGTTCCGGTGAGTCCCATCCGTAGCTACACCCCGCGAAAGTCTCCCCTCATCTCATGCAACCGCCGAGCGTTGCTTCGAACTCGGCGTGAAACGCCGCCACCCAAGCCCGACCATGACTGAAGCGTAGGCGTCGCTTGAATCGAAGACAATCGCGCAAAAGGAATCACCTCATCGAGTCGATGGCACTAAGCGACTGTCAGGGCAAATCGTAAACCTCAAGCAGCGTGGTGCCGGGGACGGCGTTGCCACTCTTAACTTGCACGGTATAAGATCCCGGGGGAAGCGATAGCACCACGGCCGCATCACTACTGGATTTATCCAGCAAGCGAAACGCTCCGGCGCGATCAAAAGCCCCAATCATGGCATCTGCCGCCGCATCATCGGTTCCGCCCCAAGCCAAGTTGGTCGCAACCAACCGGTCACTTTGAAACACGGACAGGACTGGGAAAGCAAGGACGTCGCTCACCCCAAACGCAGAGAGGGTGGGTCCGATGGCTCGAATCAGCACACTGCGATCTTGCGAACCAGAAATCACGAAGCCGCTGGTTAAGGCATCCGCCCCGGAGCCGGCCCGGGCCAGGGTGGAAATATTGACGATAGAATTTCCCGCGCCCGCGCCTTGGGTGGAACTGCTGAAAATTTCCGTGAGCTTACGGCCCTCGCCAACCTTCATGCCGAGGAAACGGCACGCCACGCTATCGCCACCATTGTCGTAAACTTCCAATATCCCATACTGCTGACTGCCCGAAAAAGCGCCGCCGCTGTAGGGACCGCCCTTAATTGCGCCGCCGCTGGTGAGCGCCGCAGAGTGTAGGACGGTGAGTGGAGCCCCGCCACCTGTCGCGTAGTCGGAATTGGTGCCGTTGTCAAAGGCGAGGGCGTGCATGTCGCCTGACGCGACCACCAGATTACGGATACGGTTGTCGCGGAAAAAATTCGCCAGCTCGGTGCGCTCGGTGGAATAGCCCCCCCAAGTATCGTCCCCCAACGCCGCCGGCGCAATCCACGGCATCGTGGAGATCCAAACAATCATGGGAAATCCAGCGTCACGGGCGCTGATGAGTTCCTGCTTGAACCACGCCTTCTGCGCCGTGCCCATTCGGGTCTTGGTCGCCGACTCCCTCTGGGAGGCCGGCACCGAGGCGCTGCGCAGATCGGTCATGATAAACCGCACGCGACCGACCGTGAACGCTTGACCAATCGTTCCGCCGATATTGGTCGGGAGAGGATAATGGGGCACGCGTTCTTTGTAGGTGGACCGAGCGGTGTCACGACCCACAGCGGTGCCGTCCGAATCATTGCCGCAGTAATCGTGGTCGTCCCACATGTAGGCGAGCGGCATGCTACGGTAAAGCGGCCCCTGCGCATAGTGACCCAAGATCTGGTCGTAGTTCACCCGGTAACTATCGGGATTCGTGCTGTTGATGTCGCTGTAGTGAAGGTCCCCCATGTTGACGAATAGCAGCGGTTTCTCCTGCGCAATAGCATCAAAAACACGCTGGTCCGCCGCGCGGTAATCGCCGCACGATCCAAATGCGATGCGAAACGAAGCCTGCCCGGCTGGAAAGGTGTGGAACCGACCGCGGGAATTCGGCTCGGTGCGGAGCACTCCACCAACCTCGATTCCGTAAAAATAATCAGTGTCTGGCTGCAACCCCTGCACCAAAAGTTTCACCGCGTTTCCAGCGGTGGCCGATGTCACAACAACCGATGAGAATACTGGAGCACTGGTCACGGTCTCGCTTCGGCTAATCTGAGCCCGCACACGCAAGCCGGGAGAATCCAGCCGCACCGCGATCGTAGCGCTAGTAGAGCTAACCGCTCCTGACCACACCCCCCCCACCAGCGTCGACGCCGTTTGTCCTACCAGAGTCACCCAAGCCGCCAAGAATGCGAAAACTACAGTTGAGAGTTTCATCAGGGGTATAATCCCTAGGTTCCAGAATGGCCGATTTTCCTCAAGTAAAAAATTAGCAAAATAGGCGCGCAAGCTACGCAGCAAATCGTCCGATTCAGACTGCGGTAGGGTAGAACCACTTATCCAAACCTCGTTAGCCACCGCTGCGGCGACAATTTATCAACGTTTTGCGCGAACTAGGTCTTAACCGGAGCGCCCCTCTGGTCGTCATTGGTTCTGAAAGGCCATCGTGAACGACCAGCACTACACATTTTTCCGCCGGTTTATCGCCGTCCTGGGGTTGGTCGGGGTGCGGCTCACCTCAGCCCCGGTAATCAACGAATTTATGGCGTCGAACTCCACCTCGCTCGCCGACGACGACGGGGCTTACCCCGATTGGATCGAGATCCACAACCCTGATGCCATCTCGGTCGACTTAAACGGCTGGTTTCTGACCGACACCACGACAAACAAGGCGAAATGGAAGATCCCTGGCGTAATCATACCAGCCGGAGGGTATATCATCATCTTCGCGTCCAACAAGGATCGCCGAGACCCAACCCGCCCGCTGCACACGAACTTCACACTTAACGCCCAGGGCGAATACCTCGGCCTTGTGAGACCCGATGAGACCACGGTCGTGTCGGAATACGCGCCGCTTTTTCCGCCGCAACAATCGGATCACTCATACGGATTAATCGCGGGCACCAACGGCGGTCCGGCCATTCAGGGTTTTCTGGGCAAACCCACCCCGGGCGCGGCCAACTCCGGCGCCGCCTCGGTTGGGCTCCCGCAAACCGTGGGCTACTCGCGCGCCGCCGGCGTTTTCAGCGGTTCGTTCGATCTTCAGTTGAACGGCGCCGGCTCGGGCCAGCGTATACGTTATGTCGTAACGCCCGCTTCCTCGGCCGGCAACGCGGCGGAGCCGACGCTCACGTCGCCCGAATACTCCGGACCGATCAAGATTGGGTCCTCTGTCGTCGTTCGCGCGGCGGTCTTTTCCTCGGGTGACGCGTCCAAAGGCGCCATCACCACGACCTACTATGCGAAGCTGGCGTCGAGCGTGGCCAGTTTCAGCAGCAAACTCCCCATCCTTGTCATCGACACCCTAGGTTCGGGACCTCTGATCAAGGACGCGCCTGATAAACCATCATGGCTCACCTCGTTTTCGCCGACCCCCGCAGGCACGTCGCTTCTCAACCAATCCACCGAGCTGACGAGTGCTCTAAAAGTATCCGTTCGCGGCTCGTCGTCAGTGTTGTTTCCCAAAAAAAGTTACAACCTCGAATTCACCGATAGTGATGGCAACGACAGCAAGGAATCCCTCGCCGACCTGCCGGCGGCGCAAGACTGGGCACTCGTGGGAGGGTGGAAATATGATCAGACCCACATCAACAACGCGTTTGTTTACGCACTTTCGAACCGAATGGGGCGTTGGGCACCGCAGGTGCGGTTCACCGAGGTCTTTTTGAACACCCAAGGCGATGACGTTGAGGCCGCCGACTACGCAGGCATCTATGCCCTCACGGATCGTGTGGAAGTGGACAACGACCGCGTCGATCTCAAATCGCTTTCCCGTAGTGATCTCGGCCCCACGCAAATCACGGGAGGCTACATCCTCAAGATCGACGCCGCCGGGGCGGAAGACGTCGCTTGGCGAACAACCCGGGGAACTTCAGGCGAATACTCCGTTATTCTCAGCGCACCCAACGCCGGAGCTGTCGCGCCCGAACAGATCGACTACATCCGCGGCTACGTGCAGCGGATGGAAGACGCCCTCTATGCCGACCAGGCCGGCGGCTGGGCTCAGCGCACTTATCTCGACTACGTGGATCGCGCCTCGTGGGTCGACCACCACATCCTCAATACCTTCGCGGCAAACCCCGATGCGTTCGTCAAAAGTGCCTATTTCAACAAGGACCGCAGCGGCAAGCTCTGCGCCGGACCGGTCTGGGATTTTGATCGCGCCCTCGGTTCATACTGGGACGAGCGCTCCTATCGCTGGGAGGTTTGGTCCGGCGTGGGTGCCGCGGACGTCTGGAAAACGGGTTGGTGGGGAGTCATCGCGACCGACCCAGAGTTCATGCAGGAATGGATCGATCGCTGGCAGTCGCTGCGGCGCAGCGAACTTTCAAATTCCGCCCTGACCTCGCTGATCACGTCACTCAGCGGTCAAATCGGTCCCGAGGCGGCCGCCCGCGATGCCACGCGGTGGCCGGAAAACCAAAGTTCCTACGGAAGCTATGCCGCCCAAATCGATCACATGAAGGGTTGGGTGACCCAACGCGCCCAGTGGATCGACGATCAGTTCCTTCGTGCCCCCGGCGCGGCCACGGCGAACGGCTCGATCAGTTTCACCGCCCCGAGCGGCGCCAAGCTCGCCTACACGCTCGATGGCTCGGATCCTCGCGCGCTGGGCGGCGCGATCGCGCCGAACGCCATCGTTGCGGACTCGCCGGTGGTCCTCCCGGCCGGAGCCAATATCCATATCCGCAGTTATCGCGCCGAACTGCGCGGCACATTTCCCGGCAGCCCTTGGAGTTCCGCGGCGGCCGGCGATGCCTCGACCCCGCTCTCGCCCACCTCCCGGATCATCAATCTTTCCAGCCGCGCCGTGATCGGCAGCGGGCCCAATGCGCTTTTTGCGGGCGTGGTGGTCGCTGACACGGCGGCGAAGCCCTATCTGGCCCGGGCCGTCGGCCCGGGCTTGGCCGCATTTGGCGCGGCCGGCGTCGTTTCGGACCCGGAACTGCGGATCATTTCCGGCGCGGGCGCGGAGCTTTTCCGCAACACCGGCTGGGAAACCGGACCCGATGCCGCCCGGATGGCCGCCTACAACAAATCCGTGGGCGCTTTCGCGCTCGTGGCCAGCGTCAAAG
>JBDSGI010000143.1:0-4645 GCA_039919035.1 Opitutaceae bacterium | reverse complement strand
GATAAGATTGTTTTCTTCGAGCGGGTCGGCGCGGAGGTCGAACAGCTCCTCGTATTTGAAGTCCGGCCACCAGACATACTTCACATCCTTGCGCACCAGCGCCTCGGAGGACGGGATGAAGCTAATGTTTTTGATCGTGGCGTGCTCGTAGAAAAACTCGGTGCGCCAGGCGGGCGCGGTTTTGGCGAGGTAGAGCGGCGCGAGGTCGCGGCCCTGCATGCGCGGGGGCGCGCGGTGGCCGGTGGCGGCGAGGATGGTGGGCGCGAGATCGACGTTCAGGGTGAAGTCGTCGTTGGTCGTGCCGCGCTTGGCGGCGGGCAGCCGGGGATCGCAGATGATGAGGGGCGTGCGGATGCTTTCTTGGTAGGGATACCACTTGTCGGCGAGACCGTGCTCGGCGTGGAAATAGCCGTTGTCGCCGGTGAAGATGACGAGGGTGTTGTCCAGCACGCCCTGTTTTTTCAACTCGGCGAGGACGCGGCCGCAGGTGGTGTCCACCTCGGTGGCGAGCCGATAATAATTCTTCATCATCGTCTGGAATTTATCGGGCGTGTCGAAACGCCAGTGCCAGCGGACGCGACCTTCGTTTTGCTCATTGGCGATGAACGGTGGGAGGCGGCGGAAATGGTCGTCGGTGGCGGTCTTCGGCACGGGCACGATATCGTCTTTGTAGAGCGCCATGCTGCCGGGCTGCGGGAGGTATTGCAGCGGGTTCTGGTCCTCGGCGTGGGTGGCGAAGAACGCAAGCGTGAGGACGAAGGGTTTTTCCGTCGGGCGGGTGCGGAGGAACTCCAACGCGTCGTTCTCGTTTTTCTGCGTGACGTGGATCTTCGAACCGTCGGGTTCCGTGATCCAGTGGGTGCCACTGTAGGCGCGGCCGAAGTCGAAATTTTCCTGGGGGAATTTCCCGTTGTGCCATTTGCCGACGTGGCCGACCCAGTAGCCGTCGGCTCGGAGAATGCCGGGATAGGTTTCGGCCCACGGCGTCGTGAACGCGGCGAAGGCCGGATTGCCGTGGCGCGCCATCCACTGGCCGGTGAAGAGCGTCGCGCGACTCACGCCACAGATTGCGGTGGTGACGCAGTTCTGGGTGAACCGCACGCCCTCCCTCGCGAGCTGGTCGAGGACGGGCGTCTTGACCGTGGCGTCGCCGGCGCAGCCGAGGGTGTCGTAGCGCCAGTCGTCGGCGTAGAGGATGAGGACGTTGAGCGGCCTCCTCGTCGCACCCGCAGCGAGGAGCGAGGCGAGCGGCAAGAGGGTGACCAAAGCGAGACGGAGAAGCAGCATGGCGGAGGATTTAGAAGCGGCCGTTGAGGCCGAGCGTGATCGTGGTGCCGTTGATGACCACGTTCTGCAGCTGATCGGGGATGCCGCGGTAGAAGGCCTGGGCTTCGTTGCCGAGGTTGGCGACGTCGAGCGTGAGCGTCGCGTTGGGGCGGAGCTGATAGGAGACGCCGACATTCACGGTGGAATATTTGTAGCGGTAGATGTTCCGGCCGACGCTCGCGGCGGTGTAGGTCGTGATGTAGTCGCCGGTGAAATTGTAGAGCACACGCGCGCCGAATTTCCGATAGCGCCACGATAGGCTGGCGTTGCCGGTGCGCGGGATAAAGCCGGCGACTTGGTTGGTCTCGCGCGAGACCGTGCCGCCGAAATCGCCGTGCGTCGCGATGATGGTGTAGTTGGCGGATGCGCTCAGGCCCTTGAGCAGTCCGGGAAGAAACGTGAACTGCTGCTGGTAGCTGAACTCCCAGCCCTGCACGATGGCGGTGCCGGCGTTGGAGGTCGTGAGCCGCGTGAAGCCGGCATATTCGCCGTTGAAGCCGTTGTCGTTGCCGCCGGCGATCGTGCCGGTGGCGACACCGCTCACGATGTAGTCGTTAATCGTCTTGTGAAACCATCCGACGGAGAGGCTGCCGACAGGTTCGAAATAATACTCGAGGGTCGCGTCCCACGTCGCCGCGGTCTGCGGGAGCAGCGCGGGGTTGTTGACCGTGAGAGTCTGGTTCGCCTCGGAAATGGTCTCGTTGGGCAGCGCGTTGTTGAGCGCGGGGCGGCCGAAGCTGGTGGACCAACTGAGGCGCGCCTTCAGGTCCGGCGTGATGTCGTGCGAGAGGTGCGCGCTGGGAAACCACTTGGTGTAGTCGCCGCGGAGCTTGCGCTGAGTGCCCGCGTAGTCGCGCTGGGCGGAGCCGACAGGATCGCGCTGCTGGTCTGCCACGGAGCTGCCGGTGCGGGTGCGGACCCACCCCCAGCTCGAAGTCTCGGTGTTTTCACCCCGCACGCCGGCGAGGAAACCGGTGCGACCCACGCGGCCCTGGGTCATCGCGTAGGCGGCGGAGACCTCTTCCGTCACGGCGCGGTTGGCGGTGTAGTTGTTCTGTTCGCTGAAATAGCGGTCCTCGCTCCAAAGTGCGGGCGTGATTGGCTGGCGATCGGCGAAGAACTGGACCGGCTCCCACTGCGGAATGCGGCGGCCGGTCTTCACCTGGTCGAAGGTCACGATCGTGGGATCGGCGGGCAGCGCGGTCGTGCCGGCGTAGTTCCAGCGGCGGGCGAAACTCTCGGCGGAGACATAGCGGGAACGCCACTGCGCACCGGCGCGGAGCGAGAGAGGGAACGGTGTTGGCAGGGTGTAGCGGGCATTGGCGCGCGCCTCGCGGATCATGTCGTCGTTTTGGAGAATCGAATTGGTGTAGGTGGTGGGGCGGTAATTGGCGGCGTTGGTGAAATCCGGACCCTCGGTCTGCACGAAGCGCGGGTGCAGATCGTCGCGCGTGCGGTCGAGGATCCAGCCGATGCCGGTGATGCGATTGACCAAGACGCCGCCGCGGCCGCCACCGCCGCCGTTGATGTTGGTCTGGGTGTAGAGGGCGTTGTAGTCGAGGAGCAGCGGGCCGAACGTGTGCTCCGCGCCAAAATCGACGCGGCGGAGGCGGCTGTAGAAATTGCCCGGGCCGGTCGTGGTCATGTCGATGGTGGAGCCGGGGGCGGCCCGGACCTGCGTGATGCGATTGGTGTAGCCGGGGAGAATCCCGGCGGTGCCGGTGGTGCCGACGGCCTGCGTGGTGAAGGCGCGCGTCTGGTATTGGCGGCGGAAGGTCTCGACGGCGTCGTTGACGATGGTGTTGAGCGTGAGCTTGGTGTTCGGCGACAGGCGGTAGTCGGCCTTGAAGTTCACGCTGCCCTGCTTGCGGTTGTTGTAGTTGTCCCAGGTGGTGTAGTCCCAGAGGTAGGCGGGTTGGGCCGTGGTGTTCTGAAAGTCGCGCGTGGAGCGGAAGCCGCCCACGGCGTTTTCACTGTAGAAAAAATTCATCGAGAGGCCCAGGTTGCGCTCGCCGCCGAAGGCGTCGAAGACCTCCTGCCACTGGACGTTGAAAAGTGGATGCGCGCGGTGCTTCTCGCGCGTGGGCGTCTGCTCGGTGAAGGGCGGGGCGTAGCGCACGCTCGTGCTGTAGCTAAGGCGGCGCTTTTCCCTCATGCCGAGCGGGGAGCGGCTTTTCAGGTTGATCGTGCCGCCGATGGAGCCGGCCTCCTTGTCGGGGGTGTGGCCCTTGGTCAGCTCGACCTGATCGAACATCGTGCCGGTGAGATTGTTGACGTTGGTCGCGCGATTGAGGGCGCCCTGGCTGGTGAGCTGCGCGCCGTCGAGCGTGACCGAGTTGAGGCCGGGGCCGATGCCTCTGATGGTGAAGCCATCGACGAGATTCTCGTCGCTGAGATTCCCCGCGACGCCGGGGAGGCGGATGATGACCTCGCCGGCGTTCATGTTGGGCAAGTTTCCAAACGAATCCATGGCGACGATGTTCTTCACGTTGTCGGCATTGCGTTGCGCCGTGATCGCGGCGGCGCCGCCCTCGCGCTCACCGGTGACCTTGAAGACCTCGAGCTTGTAGATGCCCGTCGTGAGATCGAAGTTGCGCGCGGACCGCTGGCCGGCGGCGAGCGTTACGCTGACGCGGGCGGCGTCGAGGCCCAGATAGGAAACGACGACCTCATGTGTCCCGGCGGGAAGGGCGGGGAGAACATAGAGGCCGGTGTTATCGGTCAGAACCGAGAGGGCGAGGGCGGGGACGGCGACCCGCGCTCCCTCCAGCAGGTTGCCGGTGGCGACGTTGGAGACGGTGCCCGTGAGGGTGGCGCTGGAGGAGGTGGGTTCCGCGCCGTAGCCCTGGGGGAGAAACGCAAGCAGGAGGGCAAGCGGGAGAAAGCGGCCTCGCCGGGAGGCGAGGCGACGGAGGGAGGTCATGGTGCGAGGGGGTTAGAAGCGACCGTTGATGCCGACCGTGATGGTCGTGCCGGGGTAGTTGTAATATTCCCGCTGATCGGGCGTGCCGCGGTAGCGGATTTGGGGGACGTTGTTCAGATTATCGATATCGAGCGTGAGGTTGACGGAAGGGCGGATCTGATAGGCGAAGCCGACGTTCACGAGGTTGCGCTTCACGCGGTAGAGATTCCGGTGGGTGGACGTAGTGCCGCCGTAGGAGGTGAGGTAGGTAGTCGCGTAGTTCATGAGGACGCGCGTGCTGAATCCGCGGTAGCGCCAGGACAGGCTGGCGTTGGCCGTGCGCGGCACGAAGCCGGCGATTTGGCCGGAGGAGAGCGCGGTGGTCGCAGAGAGGGATCCGCCGACCGGGGCGCTCCG
>JBDSGI010000142.1:0-12799 GCA_039919035.1 Opitutaceae bacterium | reverse complement strand
GTGGACATGTCGGGCTCGTTTTACACGGGCGGTAAGCCGGCGTATCCCGAAGTGGGCCAGGCGAAGGAAGCGAAGAAGCTCATGAAGCCCGAAGGCGAGTGGAACACGTTTCGCATTCAGGCGAAGGGTGACACCTTCACCTGCTGGATCAATGGCACCAAGGCTTCGGAATACACCGATGCGAAATTCTCGGGCGCGGCGCCGCTCGGACTACAGATTCATGCCGGCGCGAAAATGAAGTGCGACTATCGGAACATCCGGCTCGCGGAATTGCAATAATCCGGGAGCTAGGGAGAAAGATGGCGGGCTGATTCGCCCGGCCTACGGGGTGGTTGCTTCTCGCTCGCGCCTCGCCGCGCGGTGGAGTTGCCACGAGTTCCAGAGATTGTGCCACACGACGTAGAACGTCGGCCCCAGCGCGACCACTGGACTCGCATAGGCGAGAGCGAGGTAGATCGTAAACGTCGTGTTCTTCTGCCCGAGCGACTGGCTCGCTTCGCGCGGAAATTCTTTGCCGCCGATGAGGCGGCCGAGCGTGAAGCTGGCGGCGCACACGCCGAGCGAGATGGCTGCGATCTCGACGAGCACGAGGCGGGGAATGTCGGCGTGGCTGCGGATGAAGTCGGAGGCGTTGGCGGAGATGAAGAACATCGATACGACCCACATGCCAAACGTGACGTTGCGCAGCCGCGAGGGCCAGTTCCCCGCCGCCGGATGCACCGTGCGCACCGCACATGCGAGTGCCATCGGGAGAAAGACCACGAACGCCACGCTGCCGAGCACCTGCGTGAACGCTTCCGGGGTTGCCCGCCCCAGCACGACCGGGAGCATAAGGGGCAGGAGCGCGGCGATCGCGATGTTGGTCAGCAAGAAGGCCGCGACCACGAAGTCCACGCGTCCTTTGAGAAATCCAATAATCACCGGCGCCGCGATCGCGGTGGGTGTGATGCCGCAGAAAAACCCCGCGAGCGCCATGTCGCGTCCGCCAATCAGCCAACCGGCGCCCCACGCGGCGAAGCCGAGCGCGATATTGGCCGTCAGGAGCGCGAGATGCGTGCGTCCAAGGGTCGTGCGCGTGAACCTTGTCTGCAGAAAGACAAGGAAGAGCATCGCCATCACGAGCCACCGAATCACCCAAGCCAACAGGTGAGCTTGCGGGATAAGGGTGCCGAGAATGAGGGCAGAGAGGATGGCAGCGGTGCGGGAGAGTCCGATCACGATGTTGAGCCGACAGGTAACGCGGCCGAGGCCGGGCTGGCAATGGCGGCCGCGGCTGAAGGAAGTGCCGACGCCCGCGTGCTATTATTACCCCCAACCGCTTTGGCTGCGGCCTTTATAGGGGAGATTTACCACTACCCGTCCATCTTGCACTGGACTTGCAGGACCGGTTGACGCACCTTCCGCCCGCACCCCTTAGCTGTTTCCGGAACATCACCCCGCCCGAAATCTTTTCCTTCGCCCGATGAAAACCACAATTGGCTTTGCCCGCACTTTGCTCGCCGGCGTAATTCTCGCTTCTAGCGCGCTGCCTGCCGCCGAGGCCCAGCGCGTGTCCAACTTGTCCACCCGGACCCAGATTGGCACGGGCACCGCGAACACCGCTGTGGTGGGTTTTGTCATTGGGGCCGGTCCGTCCAAGAATGTTTTGATTCGCGCGGTCGGACCCGGACTCGCGTCATTCGGTGTCGCGGGCACGCTCGGCGATCCGCGCATCGATCTCTACGATAGCTCGACGCCCGCGCGGCTTGTCGCATCGAATGACAATTGGCAATCGGTGGCCGTGGGCACGTCACCGGCGACGGTAGCGACGTTCAGTTCCGTCGGCGCGTTTCCGCTCAACGCAAACAGCCGTGACGCGGCGCTGTCCGTCACGCTCGCGCCCGGTGCCTACACTGCTCAAGTCACGGGAGTGACCAATGCGACCGGTATCACGCTGGTGGAGGTTTACGATGTCTCCGGTCCGGCGCGGTTGATGAATCTTTCGACACGCGCGCAAGTGGGCACGGGGGCGGGCATTCTTATCTCCGGCTTGGTGATGGCCCCGGGCGGCGGCGTGCGAAAAGTTTTGGTGCGGGCCGCCGGCCCCACGCTGGGCAGCTTCGGCGTGACCGGCGTGCTCGCCAATCCCGCGATCGCGCTGCTCGACAGTGCGAACAATCAAATCGCCTCGAATGACGACTGGGGCACCGGCAACGTCGCCGCGTTGACCTCGGCTTTTACCCAAGCCGGAGCCTTCGGATTCACGTCGGGCTCGCGCGATTCGGCGCTGCTCGTTGATTTGGAACCGGGCAAGAGCTACACGCTGCAGGTCAGCGGGGTCGGTTCTACGACCGGTATCGCACTGGTGGAAGTTTACGATCTGACGGCGGAAAGTGCCGCGACCATCAACGTTGCGGCCACGACCGCGACGACCGACACGAAGGGCGCGCCTCCGGGAGTGTTTGTCATTTCCCGCACGGGGGCCACGGACCAGCCCCTGACGGTTTATTATCAGCTGGGCGGTAGTGCTATTCCAGGCCTCGATTTCACCCCGCTCACCGGTTCGGTCACGATTCCGGCCGGAGCGACCAGCGCGAATGTCGTGGTCTCGGCGCTTCCGGGCGGGGGCGAAAACGCCATCAACAAGGACACGACATTGCAGCTCGCGTCCGGGACCGGCTACACGATCGGTGATCGCAGCGCGGCGGCGGTGACGATTTTCTATAATCCCGGCACCCTCTATGTAGCGGCGTTACGCACGCCTCCGACGGCCACAACCTCTACCGCATTTGGCACCGCAACGGTCCAGCTTAGCTCCGACGGCCGCTTCGCCGTGGTGAGTCTGTCCTTTTCGAATCTCAGCTCGCCCGAGACGGTGGCGTATTTGCGCGCCGGTTCTGCGGGAGAGGTCGGCGTGGAGCTCGTGCGTATTCCCAATGGCCAAGTCAATGGCTTCTCTTGGGTGATTACTGGCAGCGGCGCGCTCACGGCCGCCGACATCGTGCAGTCGCTTAAAGATGGACGGCTTTTCCTCAGCGTCGAATCCGCCGCTTATCCCGCCGGTGAGCTGCGCGGAACCTTCATCCAGACGAGTGGCGCGCTGGCGTTTTCTCCGCCCTCAGCGCCGCCGTCCCTGGCGGACAATGGCATGAGTCCGACCGACGCGGCGCGCTTCCTTACGCAGGCGACCTTTGGCCCGACGAAAACCGAGATCGACGCGTTGGCGGGCAAGCGCCTCGCGGACCTGAATACTTGGGTGTCTGCGCAAATTGCCCTGCCCGCCTCGTTGCATCTTAGTGCAGTCGATGCCGACTTCCGCGATTTCACCGCGCTCGGCAACGATCCGCGGTATTCCCAGCAAAATCGCCAGGCCGCGTGGTGGAACCTTGCGCTCGCGGCGCCGGATCAGCTGCGGCAGCGGGTGGCTTTTGCTCTTAGCGAAATCCTCGTTGTCTCCGACGTAAACGGCACGCTCGCGAACAACGCGCGGGCGATGGCGAACTACTACGATATTTTGGTGAAAGGTTCCTTCGGCAATTTTCGCCAAGTGCTCGAGGATGTTACCCTAAGCCCCATGATGGGCGTCTATCTGTCGTCGCTTCGCAACGCCAAGGCGACCTTCAATACGGCCGGCATCATGCTCACCGCGCCGGATGAGAACTACGCCCGCGAGGTCATGCAGCTTTTCACCGTGGGGCTCGTGCAGTTGCAGCCCGACAGCACGCTCAAGCTCGATCCGCTTGGCGTCCCGATTCCGACTTACGACAACAAGACCATCACCGAGATGGCGAAAATTTTCACCGGCTGGGCGTTCCGCTCCACGAGTCTCGTCCCGAATTTCCGCGCCGAGGGGACCAACTACATGGAGCCGATGATGCTTTACGCGGCGTTCCACGAGGACGGTCCCAAGACTATCATTGGCGGAGTCACAATTCCGGCCAATCAGGGCGGGGAGAAAGACCTGAAGGACACGCTTGATGCGTTATTTAACCATCCGAACACCGCTCCGTTTATTTCGCGCCAGCTCATTCAGCGCCTCGTCACCTCAAATCCGAGTCCCGGTTATGTCTACCGGGTCGCGCAGAAGTTTGCCAACAACGGCAGCGGCGTCCGCGGCGACTTGGCGACAGTCGTCCGTGCCATTCTGATGGATTACGAAGCGCGCTCGGCCGCCGTCGCCGCGACGGCGAGCTTTGGCAAGCTGAAGGAACCTCTCCTCCGCGCGACGGCGATTCTGCGCGCGTTCGACGGCGGGGCAAATAATGGGCGAATCCAGATCTTCAATCCTGAAGGCACGCTGGCCCAGGCGGCCTTGCGCGCCCCCACCGTTTTTAATTTCTTCGAACCCGATTTCGTCCAGCCTGGGCTGCTGACTACGGCGGGGCTCTTTGCTCCCGAGTATCAGATCCTTACTGATACCACTGCAATCAGCATGCCCAACCAGCTCTGGAATTACATCTACGCCAACCGGTCGGGCATGCCCGGGGTGACAACTACGCTCAACCCCGCCGAGACGACCGTGGGCGTCAGTTTCGCCCCGACGATACTTGCGCTGGCGCGCACGCCGCAGGCCTTGGTCGATTATGCCAACTTGGTGCTCGCTGCCGGGGCGCTGCCGAAAGCGATTACGGATCGGTTCGTCGCTTCGATCACCGCCATGCCGACGAGCACGGCCGCAACCTTCGGTTCCACCGATCTCGAGCGGGTTCGTTCAGTTATTTATCTCACGGTCTCAGTTCCCCAGGGCGCCATCCAGAAATAATTCCCGCCATGAATTCAAAGGCTTCCACTCCCGATCTCTCCCGCCGTAATTTTATCGGCGCCTGCTGCGCCTCGGTCGGCGCCACCGGCATGCTCTCCTCAATCGCGCAGCTGCGGTTGATGGGAGCTGTGGCCAACACTGACACGCCAGCCCGTGCCGCCGCCCCGCAGGGTGACTACAAGGCGCTCGTGTGCCTGTTCCTCGCGGGCGGCAACGACGCCAATAATCTCGTCGTTCCGACCGACGCCGCGACCTACTCCGCTTATTCCGCCGGGCGTGGAGTGTTGTCGCTGCCGCAAAACGCCGTCCTGCCCGTTGGCACGAGCGCGGGTGACGGGCGCACGTGGGGTTTGCACCCGGCGATGATCGAGCTGAAGAACCTCTACGACCGCGGAAAATTTGCCGTCCTCGCCAACGTCGGCACTCTCACGCACCCTCTCACCAAGGAGCTCTACAACTCCCGCGCCGACATGCGTCCAATGCAGCTTTTCTCCCACAACGACCAGCAGGTCGAGTGGCAGACCAGCGTGCCGGACAAACCGTTTTCGGAGGTTGGGACGGGCTGGGGCGGGCGCGTGGCCGACATGCTGAACGCGCTTAATTCAAATAACCGGATCTCGATGTCGATGACGCTGAACGGCCAGAATACCTTCCAAGTTGGGCGCAATGTGTCCCAATATGCCGTCGGCACCAATGGCGCCATTGCGCTCACCGGCAACGGCACGGGCACGTCCGTGAACGGGCTCCGCACGGCGGCGTTGAATGATGCGATGGCAGCCCAGAACTCGAATCTGTTTGAGACCGCTTTTGGCGGCATGACCAACGGGGCCATCAGCAACAGCGCATTGCTCTCGTCTGTGATCACGGGCGCGAGTCCGGTGCAGAGTGTTTTCAACGCGGTGCCAAACAGCAGCCTCGCCCAGCAGCTCCACATGGTGGCGCGCTTGGTGAACGCCCAGACCCAGCTCGGCCTCAAGCGCCAGATCTTTTTCGTGCGCATTGGTGGCTTTGACCTGCACGACAACCAAGTGGTGCTCGGCAACACGGTCAGCGGCGCGCACACCAATCTGCTGCGCGACATCAGCCAGTCGCTAAACGCCTTCTACAACGCCCTCACTCAGCTTGGGGCGGAGAATCAGGTCACTGCTTTCACCTCCTCCGACTTTGGCCGCACCTACAACACCAATGGTGACGGTTCCGACCATGGCTGGGGGAGCCACCACTTCATGCTCGGCGGCGCGGTCAAGGGCGGTGATATTTACGGCAAGATGCCGAACTTCGCGATCGGCGGACCGGATGACACCGGCCGCGGCCGCTGGATCCCGAGCACGAGCGTGGACGAGTATGCCGCCACGCTCGCGAAATGGTTTGGCGTTAGCGCGACTAACCTGCCGGTGATCTTTCCGAATCTCGGGCGCTTTGCGAAACCTGACCTCGGTTTCATGAATGCATGACCGGTCGCCGCGCCTTTTGGTCTGCGACCTTGGTCGCGGCGATGCTTGGGTTGGTTTGGCTGCTGTGGACCCGGCGGAGCCCGACGTCCTTCGGGCAGGCTGAACCTACTCCCGTCGCGGCCCGCGTGGCGATCAAGCCGGGAGTTGCCCCGCCGCGCGATGCCGAACCGCCACTCGAAGGCGAGAGCCGCCTAGCCGACGAGCTCAACGCTCAGGGCGGCACGATTCAGCGCGACCTGCGCATTCTGCACGAACTCTTCGAAACGTGGCAGACGAACTTTCCCCGCACCGGCAACCCGGTCGGTGAAAATGGCGAAATCACCGCCGCACTGTCCGGCGCCAACCCCCTGCGGTTCGCTTTCCTCCCTCGCGGCCATCCCGCGGTTAACCCCCGCGGCGAACTCTGTGACCGCTGGGGCACGCCGTTTCGCTTCCACGCCCTGAGTGGCCAGCAGATGGAAATCCGCAGCGCCGGGCCCGACCGCACGTTCGGCACGCCCGACGATGCGCAATGGACCTTGGAAAACAGCGTTGTCCGCTAAATCCTGGAGAAAATTGCGGAGTGGCCTGGGAGTGGACCAAGGGAACATCCGGTGTCCGCCCGCGTCTCGACAAAGTCCGGCTCGTCGCCATCTATTCTCCCGTCATGCGCTTCTCCCTCAAACCCACCTTCCGCCGGGCCCGTCGGGCCGCGGCGTTCACGCTCTTGGAAATCCTCGTCGTGCTGGCGATCATCGGGCTGCTCGCCGGCCTCGCCATCACAAACGTCGACAAGATTTTTGGCGATGCCCAAGGGACGACCGCGAAACTGGGCGTGACGCAAATGAAGACTCCGCTGACAACTTATCGCATCCATATGGGAAGCTATCCCAACACAGCGGAGGGTCTGCAGGCATTGATCACCAATCCGGGAACCAAACCGGGATGGAGCGGGCCATACACTGCCGACGGGAAAATCCCCAAAGACCCTTGGGGTGAGCCTTACCAATACGCCTATCCCGGCACGCATAACAAGGACGGCTACGATCTTTGGTCCAAGGGAAAGGACGGACAAAGCGGCACGGCTGACGACATCGGCAACTGGGACGCCGCGCCCACGACGGAGAAATAATTCGCGAACCGGGCGGCGGCTCCTCCTCCCGCACCGTGCCAAACTCTTCATCCACCGCTTGGCCCTGTCGTTCGCGCTCCCGCGGTTTTACCCTGCTGGAGGTTCTGCTCTCCATCGCGATTATCGGTTTGGTGGCGACGGTTTTGGTCAGCGGATCGGCCCGGCTGCTCTCGGAACAGCCCGTGACGCCGACGGAGATATTTTGGCGGTCCGTGCAGGAAGCGCGCAAGGCTGCGCTCAAGTCCGGTCATGAAGTGCGGCTGAAGTTCGAGAAGGAAAAGCGGCGCTTTGTCCTGTTCGACGGCCTCGCGCCCTCGACGCTCGCGGCCGACGGCTTCACCCGCGAGGAGGTGCCGTTGAAGACGTTTCCGATTTCCGCCGCCGCAGCCGCCGGCGATCTCGCGGTGGAGTTTCTCGGCGCCGGCACCAAGGGAGGGAGCGTGATTTTGGTCGGGGGCGTGATGCTCGAAACCCAGACGGTTCCCTTCGTCACGTTCTATGCCGACGGAACCTGCACCGCCTTCCGCGCCCAATTCTCGCGCACCGGCGGCGCGAACCTCCTTTCGATCGATCCGTGGACCTGCGCGCCCGTGCTCACGCCCGTCGATCCCAACAGCCTGCCGCCGTGATGTGTTTTCGATTTTCGATTCCCGATTCTCGAATTCCCGCTCCTTGGCTGGGGTTGCGCGCGGTTCGCTGCCGCCCATCGAGAATCGAGAATCTAAAATCGACAATCCGATCCGCGTTTACCCTGATCGAGGTGCTCGTGGCGTTGAGCATCTTCGCGCTCGCCGTTGTCGTCCTCGGCTCCTCCTACCTGAACGTCCTCACCAGTTACGAGGTGCTCTCGCGCGGCATGCAGATCAACGAAGATATTGCCTTTGCGCGGCAGCAGGTGCTGCGGGAAAGCGATCGGAAAAAGCTGGAGCAGGGCGGCGAGTTCGACACCGCCGGCGGCCGCCGCGCCCGCTGGAGTGTGGAGATTAACTCCACCCTGATCCCTGATGTCTTTACCGTCGCGTTCACGTGCGAGCTGTCCGATCCGGCGCGCCCCGAGGCCGACAAGACGACACAAACTTTCACCCTGCTCCGTCCCACATGGTCGATCGACGCGGCGGAGCGCGGCAAGCTGAAGGAAGATGTGAAGATCCGCATTGCCGAGCTGCAGGGCAAGAAACAGCCGTGATGAAATTTTCTAAGGCGAAAATCCATTCCGGTTTCACGCTGATCGAGATTCTCGTGGCGCTCGCGCTCGTCGGCCTGCTGCTGGTGGCGCTCAACACCTTTGTGTTTTCGATGGGCGAACTGTGGGGCCAGCGCACCGACCTGCGTTTGTTTGAACAGCATGTGCGCGCGGTCACCCGGTTTCTGGAGCACGAGCTGCGCGCCGCCGCGCTGCCGCCAGCGGCGCGCGCCAATTCCACGCCGATTGCTTTGCAGGAGATTCGGCCGCAATTCGGCGTGACCGAGAAGCTACTCACCTTTGAGCTGCCGGGCGGCAGCCGCCTCTTCACCTGGCCGGAGCGGCCGCTGCCCGAAGTCGTGTGCTCGCTCCAGGCGCGCCGCGGCGAAGGCCTGATGCTGCTGTGGCATTCGCGGCTGGAAAAGAACTTCGATTCCGAGCCCCCGCGCGAGACCGTGATCACGCCGTTGGTGTCCGTTCTCACCTACGATTACTACGACGCCGACTCCAACCGCTGGACGACCGAGACCGCGCTCAAGAACGATCCGCAGGGCCAGCCAATGGCGCCGCAGCGGCTGAGGCTGGCGTTCGCCTACGGCAAACTCACGCGCGAGGCGGTGGTCACGTTGCCCGCGCCGGGCGAGGCGATGCCGCTCTTCTGACCATGCCCGCGCGATTGCCAGCTCTTCGTTCCCCGCGCCGTGGCTCTGTGCTGATCATCGTGATGATCACGCTGCTCTTCGCGACCTTTGCCCTGCTCGCTTTCATGGAGAAGGCGTCCGTGGATCTCCTCGTCGATCAGCGCGACATCGTCACCCGCCGGCTGCGCACGGAGGCGTATTCCGCCTTGGAGGTGACCCTGGGCGTGCTCAACGAATTTCGCGAGGCCGGCAACGGCTTGCGGAGCACGGCAGAAGGGTGGGGCGATCCGTTGGGCTTTGCCGGGTATGCGCCGACGGACGGCCGCGTCGTGGCGATCGCCTTTGAGGATGAGAGCGGGAAAATCTCACTGCCTCACGCCCCGGCGCAGGTGCTGGTCGCGCTTTTCAAAAACTGGGAGTTGTCGCAATCGGGTGCTGAGAATCTCGCCGACGCGTTGCTCGGCTGGATGAAGCACGGTCACGTTTACACCTCCGCCATCCAGCCGAGCTATGACAGCGGCCTGTTGCCCTTTGAGGCGCCCGGCCGTCCGGTGCGGGCTTGGGGGGAACTTCTGGCCATCGAGAAGGTGCGGGAGACTTTCTTCGACGCCGACGGCCGACCGAACGATCTTTGGAAGCGGTTGGTGGACGTGGTTTCGCTGCTGGATTTTCCTAAGACGAATCTCAACAACGCCAAGCCGGACGCCCTGGCCGCCCTTGGGCAGTTTGACGCGACGCAACAGCGTAACCTCGGCGAGTATCTGCAGGGCACCGGCGCCTATGAGCGGCAGGGTCCGCAATTCTTTCAAAACCCCGCCGACGCCCAGCGTATTGCCGGCCCCACGGGCGACGCCGGCGCCTTCGGCGCCACCATCAGCGCGCTGCGAATTAATGTGACGGTGCAGGACGGGCGCAACGAGCTGCGCGTTTCCTGCGTGGTGGCGCCTCCCGGCGGAGCGACGACAGTGAACACCAAGGCGACCCACACGCAGACGACGGGCGCGGCGGCGCAGGCGGTGTCACAAGCGCAGAACCGGCCCGCCTCGAAACCGGCCCAACCGGCGGCAGCCAGTCTCAAGTATCCGTTTACGCTCTTGGAAATTCGTGAAAACGATGAAATTCCTCCTCCGCCGCCTCCGCGGCCGAATCCCTTGTTCTAATTCATGTGCGCCTCGCCGTTGAGTTTTCTTCGCGCCGGTCCGCCGCCCCCCAAGGTGGCGTTCCTCTCTGACGCGCTCTTTTTCATCCGCACCGTGCCCGTCGCCGCCGGGGCTGCGCCCGCCGAGGCTGCGGCGCAGATCGAACTCGCGCTGGAAAGCGTCGCGCCCTTTCCCCTCGCCCAACTTTACTACGGATGGTTTTGGACTCCGGGCGCGGAGCAGGCGCTCGTTTACGCCGCATATCGCCGGCGTTTTACCACCGAGCAGACGGCCGCATGGGCCGAGGCCGAACTCGTCCTGCCTGCGTTTGCGGCGGTCGTGGGTGCATCGGTCGCCCCAGCGACGACGATGGTGCTGACGGCGCCCGACGGACTGACGGCTTTGTATTGGGAGAAATCCTCCGCGCCGGCGCGCGTGCTGTGGCGGGCGCTCCCGGCGGACTCCGACTTGGAGCAGCGTGCGGTAATCCGGGATCAACTTTTGCGTGACACGGGCGAAAGCCAAAGGGTCATCGACCTCGTCGCGCCGATGGTCGCCGAGACCGCGTCCAGCGAGGGCGAGGTGTTGTTCCGGGCGGGAGAGTTCGAGTCGCATTTCAACCGCACCAGCGCCGCTGCGCTTGATGTCCGGGACAAGGCGGAACTCGCGTCGCGCCGCACGGCCCACAAACGTGACCTGCTGTTGTGGCGGGTGGTGTTCGGTTGCGTGGCGGCGCTGTTGTTGCTGGTCGTCGGCGAGCTCGCGCTCATCGGCGGCAAGAAATGGAACGACACGCGCCTCGCCAAAGTGCGCGCGCAAAAGCCGACGGTGGACAAAATCATGGCGGCGGATTTGCTCGCTCACCGGATCGAGGAACTCGCTACGAAACGGATGCTGCCGTTCGAGATGATCTCCGTCTTGCTTGAGGATGATCGCCTGCCGCCCGAAATTCAGTTTACCCGCGTCATGACCACGACTCAAACCAGCCTCTACACGATTACGGTCGAGGCTAAGTCCACCAATGTCGGCCAGATTGGCGTCTACGAGGCCAAGCTCCGTAATCTGCCGATGATCCAGAAGGTCGACCCTCGCATCGGCCAGACGGTCGGCAACACCGCGACGTTCACCCTCATCGTCACGTTCAAGCCCGACACGATTAAACCTGCCGAATCCATCGCGCCATGATTCGCACGCTCCGCGCCTATTTTCTCTCCCGACTCCTCCGGGAAAAACTGCTTCTGATCGGCTTGCTCGCGATTGGGATGCTCTGGTGGCTGTCTGCCTTCGGCTCCCGCGCCGGCCAATTCTGGCGCACGCAACGCGGCACGACCGCGACCATGGAGGAGCAGCAGCTCTGGTTGAAAAATCAGCCCGCGATCGAAACGAGGGTGCAGCAATCGACCAGTCAGTTCGACGCGGGGAAGACCCTCGATCGGATCAAGTTGGTCGAAGCCCTGAACCAAGCGGCCTTCGAGGCGGGCCTCCGTGACAACTACGGCTCGAACTCGGCCAAATCCGACACCAGCGATCAAGTGACTCTCCACAGCGTCGACTTTCTCATTAGGCAGGCGGACTACTCGATGTTGCAGCGATTTTATCTCAATGTGCAGAAACGCGCCCCCTATATCGGCATCGAGAGTTTTGCCCTTCAGCCCAACCAGGCCGACCCCAACAAGGTGACGTTGAGCCTGCGCGCGTCGGCGGTTGAAACTATCCGGTGAGGCGAGCGTCACCCCCGCATGGTCGGGCGGTTCATCGTTTTTTGGCTGGTTTCAATTCACCGGAGTTTTGCGAATGATCCGTTACATTTTCCCCGTTGCGCGGTCTGGCCTGCCCGCCCCTGTTGACCGCGTCACGCCTTGTATCACCTGATGAAAATCACCGTCGCATCTTGTAGCCAATCGTTCGCTTTGGCGGCCCTGTTGGTCTGGCTGGCGCCGCGGGCGATGCGGGCCGAAGACGCCGTGCACTACAAGTTTCAGGATTATCGGGAGACCGGCGGCCGCATCGCCGTGAAGGTCAACGCGGCTTCGGTTGAAAAGGATTTCGGCCCCGCTACGCACCTGAAAATAGAAGGTATCATCGACGCCATCACCGGAGCCACCCCCAACGGCCAGCCGGCTCCCGCCGGCAGCGATCAGGTGCCGCTTTCCAATCTTACCGAGCGCCGCAAGGCGTGGGACGTCATCTTTTCGCACCAGATGCAGCGCGTCAATATGGCCGTCGGCCTGAGCAACAGCCGCGAGAGCGACTACGTTTCCACCGGTTGGTCGCTCAACACTCTGACCGATTTCAACCAGAAGAACACCACACTCCTCGTGGGCGTCGCGGGCAACGACGACAACCTGCGGGTTTTTTTCCAGAAGGAACGCGCCAAGAAGCGCGGCAACGATTTAATCTTCGGCGTGACCCAGCTGCTCGATCCGCACACGGCGGTGACGGCCAATTTCACCTGGGGTCGCTCCGATGGCTACCTCGCCGATCCCTACAAGCTCGTGCAGAAGGACACCGAGATCGTCCCGGGCGTTTC
>JBDSGI010000141.1:0-8539 GCA_039919035.1 Opitutaceae bacterium | reverse complement strand
CGCAAACGCAAACCTCAACCGGAGCATACCATGACCTATTGTAGATTTTTCGACCTCATCGCCGTGACCAGTGTGGTCGCCTTGAGTTCCATCGTGACGGTTAACGAGGCGACGGCCCAATCCCCGAAGACGGGCACCATCCAGGGCAGCGTCTACAATCCCGCGACCAAGGACTACGTGCGCAACGCCGAGGTCCGGCTGGAGGGCACAAACCAAGTGACCTACACCGCGAACGACGGCTCGTTCCGCTTCACCAACCTTCCGGCCGGCCCGGCCTCCATCAGCGTGGCCTTCACCGGCTACAATACCGTTCGGGAAACCTTCACCGTCAGCCCGGGCCAGATCGCCGTCCGCGAAATCACTCTCACCAGCACCGCCACCGCCGGCAAGGAGGGTGTCGTGCAGCTCAGTGCGTTCACCGTGTCCACCGAGCGCGAGGGCAACGCCAAGGCGATCATGGAGCAACGGCGCAACATGGACATCACGACTTCGGTCTCCTCCGATATTTTTGGCGATGTCA
The DNA here is from genome assembly GCA_039919035.1 of Opitutaceae bacterium. GTDB lineage: Bacteria > Verrucomicrobiota > Verrucomicrobiia > Opitutales > Opitutaceae > ER46. The sequence continues at coordinate 8,019 of JBDSGI010000141.1, read as the reverse complement.
CCGACGGCAACGTCGGCGAATTCCTCAAATATCTCCCCGGCGTCGACCTCGATTACGTGGAGTCCGAGGCGCGTGGCCCGCGCCTCGGCGGAATGGACGGCCAATATGTGGGGGTCGCCTTCGACGGCATTCGCACCGCCAGCGCCGACGCGAATCGCGGCGGTGGCGAAGCCTCCCGCGCGACGAGTTTCGAGGGATTTTCCATCACCTCCATCGAATCGATTGAAATCAGCCGCACCACGAGCGCGGAGTCCGACGCCGATTCTCCGGCCGGCACCATCAACATGAAGACGCGGCGCGCTTTCGACCGCAAGGGGCGGCGCTACGGGTTCAATGCCAGCGTGAATTTCAACGACGAGGAATTCACGCTCCGCAAAACGGCCGGGCCCCGCGACGGCACGTCCTACAAGTGGAAACCGAATCTCTCCCTGGAATATTCCGAGGCCTTCCTCAACCAGCGGCTCGGCATTCTGCTCTCGGCCAGCCGCGCGAATTCCTACACCGAGCAGTATCAGGTTAACAACACCTACAATCGCAACCCCACGGCCGCCGACCCGCGCCCGCACGTCATCCGTCAGATCGATTTCAAGGACGGGCCCAAGTTCATTCAGAAAGACGCGCTGCTGCTGACGGCGGATTTTCGCGCCACGAGCCGGCTCGTGCTTTCCCTCAACGCCATCTACACCTACACGGAGGGTGAATTTTGGAACCGCAACTTCGCTTGGGTCGCCGGCAACGATAACGCCAACGTCAACAACGGCCGGTCCCGCGTCGGTGGCGACGGCGTGCTCACCGTCATCGGCACCCGCGCCCCCAGCGGATCCATCAACAACGTCGCCACGCTGAACAACGGCGGCGGCAGCTCCGCCAAGCTCACCTACACGCGCACCTTCGCGCCGCGGTTCGAATACAAACTGGACTCACTGACGGTCGACGGTGCCTTCACGTTCTCCAAGTCGCGAAACAACTACGAGGCCAACGAGCGCGGCTGGGTCGAGTCCGAAGGCGGCGGCGTGCCGAGCAGTTGGACCGCGACCCGGCCCAACGCCGAATCTTGGGAGTGGACCATCCGCCAGACATCCGGCTCCGATTGGTATAACCTCGGCAGTTTCGTGAACACGAATACCCGCGACGGCGGCACCCGCGTTAACAACTCGGGCCGCGAATGGGTGACCGAGATTTGGAACGGCCAAGCCAACGCGACTTGGACGCTGCCCTTTGAACGGTTTCCCACCAAGCTCAAGTTTGGTGGCAAATGGAACGAGGAATCACGCAAGAACTACGACATCGGTTCGTGGATGGTGTATTCCTACACGGGCCCTGGCGGCAACACCGTCACCTTCAATCCGACCACGCAGGTCTATCAAAACGCCACCACCGGCAGCTGGGCCAACCTCGGCTACGTCTCGCCCCATCCTTTCGACACCGGCACCACGAACGCCCTGACCGTTTACAATACCGCCGGCGTCCTCGGCATGCCGCCGCGCGTCGACCGCCAGCGCGTCCTGCAACTGTTCCGTTCCAACCCCGGCCAGTTCGTCCACACTTCGACCCCGGACAACTTCTACACATCCTTCGTCAGCTCGCGGCGGAATTTCCGCCAGACCGTCACCGCCGCCTTCACTCAAGCCGACGTGGCCCTCGCGCGGCAACTGACGCTGCGCGTCGGCGTGCGCATGGAAAACACGCTGAACGAATTCACCGAATTCGATCCTCGTTTCCGCAGTGAAATCGCGGCCGCCGGTTTCCCGGTGAACAACGCCGGCCGGGCGACCACCATCCCCGGTTTGCAGTATCAGTTCTTCAGCAAGCCGCAGGCAATCCGCGAGTCGGAATATCGCAATTGGTTTCCGTCCGCGGTCCTGAAATTCAAGCCGGCCCCGAACCTTGAGTTTCAACTTGGGGCCAACAAGGCGATCTCGCGTCCTCCGGTCGACAATCTCACCGGCGTCCGCAACATCCTTGAGGATATTGAGCGCATCGACACGCCCAACGCCGACCTCCAGCCGGAATACTCGAAAAACTTCCAGGCGCGCCTCGCCTATTACTTTCAGGGACGCTCCCCCGGACAGCTTTCGATTGCGCTGTCCCAAAACAATATTCGGAATCTGCGCGAAACCTTCGACTATACCGCTGAGGAATTTGGCGAGGACGATCCCGCGTTTGCCACCTACACGTTTCGCTCCACCCGCAACAGCGCCGAAACGCGGCGCTTCCGGAACATGGAACTCGCCTACAACCAGACGCTCGGCTTCCTGCCCGAGCTGTTTCGCGGCACCAACGTTAATATCGCCTACACCCGCTCCTATGCCAGCCAGCGCCGCAACAACCTCGCGCCCCATCGCCTGAGCTCCCGGCTCGGCTACGCCCTCCGTCGCTTCAACGGCTCGATCGGCATGATCTGGCGTGACGATTCCCCCGACGGCATCTACCGCCGCTACAAGGGCGCGCTCACCCAGTTCGATCTGGCGGCGTCGTGGAAGCTGTCCAAGCGCTATTCAATCTACGTCCAAGGGCGCAACATCACGGGCAAGCCCGTGCTCTGGTATGAGTCGCCCCCGGACGTGGCTGAGGGCGTGAATCCCCACCTGCGCGTGATGCAGGAATACGGCGCCAATTGGGTGCTCGGCTTCAAGGGCACCTTCTGATCCGAGCTTGTTTTGTGTGGTTGGGTGGTCCCGCGCGGATCTCATTCGCGCGGGGCTTTTCGTTGGGTGCATTTGCAGCGGACGGAAACCTCACGGCTTCGGCAGCGTGAGCCGGAAGGTGCAGCCGTGCGGGCGCGCCGGCTCATACTCAAGCGAGCCGCCCAGCACGCGCATGTAGGCCTTCGTGATTGCCAGCCCCAAGCCGAAGCCACCCTTGCCGCGATCCCGCGCGTGATCCGGCCGGAAAAAACGCTCGGCGAGCTGCACCCGGCTGGCTTCGGCAATCCCGGGACCCTCATCCCGCACCGCGATTTCGCAAGCCGTGTTCCCGCTCGTTACCGCCACCCAAATCGTCCCGCCTTCCGGGCTGTATTTCGTCGCATTCTCCACCAGATTTTGCAGCGCCTGCCGCAGCAGCACCGGATCGGTCACGACCTCGCACTCGACCAGCTCGAGCGTGAGGCGCTGGCCGCGATGTTCGGCCAAAATGCCAAAATCATTTACGCAGGCCGCCACGAATTGATCCAAACGCAGTCGCGTCGGCTGCAGGTGCGGCGCTCCGCCCTCGGCCGTCGCCAGCTCCAGGAGCCGTTGCACGAGCAACTGCAGCCGTTGCGCCTCCTCCAGCATGCTGCCGATAATCTCGCGATACTCTTCCACCGTGCGACTGCGGCGCAACCCCACTTCACCGACACTGCGCAGCGTTGTCAGCGGCGTGCGCAGCTCGTGCGAAGCATCGGCCACGAAGCGATCCAGCGTGGTAAACGACCGCTCCAGGCGATCGAGGGTTACGTTGAAGACCGACGCGAGCCGCCCGAGTTCGTCGTGCGGATTCGCGACGGACAACCGCCGGCCGAGATCCTCCGCCGTGATGCGATCGGCATCGACCACCATCTGGCCGAGCGGCGTCAGCCAGCGCCGGGCGATGATGTAGCCTCCGGCCACCAGCAGCAAAATGACGATTGGCAGGCTGATTCCGATGATCCAGCGCAGCGCGCCCAGGGCGTCCGACAAAGGCTGATGGACCGTCATGACGCGAATCATCCATTGGTCCTCGCGCCCCGGCACCGCGAGCGGCAGCGCCAGCGTGCGGAGCCGCACCTCCCGCGTGATCGGAAAGACCGAAATCGTTTCGCGCCCGCGGGCCGGCGCTGTCGGCACGTGCTCCACCCGGCTCGCCCGAAACGGCCAGAAGCGTCCGATCAAATTGCCCTGCTCGTTCCACAACTCGAACCAAGGATCATCGGCGCGCCAGCCGGTGGAGCGCGGCGCATCGCGGCCATCCCACAGCACCCGACCATCCGGCAGCACGGCGAGGTGCCGTTTCACCTCGGCCAGATTCTGCCGCAGCTGGTGATCGAGGGGCCGCGCAATCCGCTCGGACACGTAGGCGTAGAGTGTCGCGCTAAAGAGCGTGAGCAAAATCACCCCGGCCGCCCCATACCACAGCGCGAGCCGGAACCGCAGCGTGCGCCGTTGCCACCACGTCTTCATTCCACTTCGAAGCTGAGTCGGTAACCCACCCCGCGGAGAGTTTGGATCAGGCTCGCCGGCCCATCACCATCGACCTTGCGACGGAGGCGCATCATCTGCACATCGATCACATTGTCCATGGCCGTGAACCGGTGGGACTGCTTCCAGACCTCGCGCTCCAGCATTTCGCGGGTGACGATCTGGCCCTGATAGCGCAGCAGATATTCCAAAATGTCCACCTCGCGCGGCGTAAGCGCGATCTCCAGGCCCGCGCGCAAGGCGATCCGCGCGCGAGTGTCGAGCTGCAGGTCCCCGCAGCGCAGGAATTGCCCCGTGCTCATCACGGGGCGGCGCAGCAGCGCGCGGCACCGGGCAATCAACTCGGCAAAGGCAAACGGCTTCGCCAGGTAATCGTCGGCGCCGCTTTCCAATCCGTTGACCCGATCCTCGACCTGGCTGCGCGCGGTGAGCATCAGCACGGGCGTTTGCAGCCCGCGCGAGCGCATGTGCCGCAGCACGTCGAGCCCATCGCGATCCGGCAGCATCCAGTCGAGCACCACCAAATCATACACCTCGCCGGCCAGCCGCGCCACGGCCTCATCGCCGGTGGCGGCGGTAGCGACGTTCCATGTTTCCAGTCGCAGCCCTTCGGCGAGCGATTCGCGCGTCTTGGTTTCGTCTTCGACTAACAGAAGCCGCGGGGAAGCGTCGGCCGGAGGGATGGCTCTCACAGGTGACTGGGCAGGAGGATGCAGGACGCGCGCACGCTGTCACGCCGGGCGGAAGCTTGTCGAGCGCGGGGTGCGCGCGGCGGCTCAGAGGAGCGGAGCAAAGGGCCGCAGCGCGGCCTCGATGAGTTTTTGCAACCGCGGTCGCCGGGCAAACTCGCGAGCTGAGCGCTCGCGTGATTCGGCGAAATCCCGCGCAAAAATCGCCTCGACCTCCCGCGTCCGCCCCTCCGAGAGCACGAGGGCGTTGAGCTCGTAGTTCAATCGGAACGATCGGATGTCGAGGTTGGCCGATCCGATCATGCTCCAGCGGCCGTCGATCGTGACGAGCTTCGAGTGCAGCATGCCCGGCTGGAATTCAAAGACCCGCACACCCTTGGCGAACAGCTCGTCGTAGAAGGATCTCGTCACGTGCGTGAGCCAAGTATGGTCGGACCGGGCGGGCACCAGCAACCGCACCTCCACGCCCCGCAGCACCGCCAGGGTAAGGGCGTCGAGGAGGGCCGCGTCCGGCACCAGATACGGCGAGGCCAGCCAGGCGCGCTCCCGCGCATGGTGCAGCAGCGCCACCACCGTGAGTCCGTGCTCGGAAACTCGGTTGTCCGGCCCGCCGGAGACAAGTTGCACGATCCCGCCCGTGGCGTCGGGCGCTACCTCGGGATAGAAGCGCGGCGCAACCAGCCGCAGCTTGGTCGCGAAGAACCAATCGTCGGCAAAAATCTCTTGTAACGCCGTGACCGCCGGGCCGGTGAGCCGCACCTGGACATCGCGCCAGACGGGAAACTCCGGCGTCCCTCCGGCGTATTCCTCGCCCACATTCATGCCGCCGAGCCACGCCTTGCGGCCGTCGACGACGACCAATTTACGGTGGTTGCGCAGGTTCAGGAGCAACAGCTTGCGCTCGGGAATCAGGGTGAGGAACCACGCGAACTCCCCGCCCGCGTCCCGCAGCCGGTTAAACGTGCGGGTGGGCGTGAACAGGCACCCGATCTCATCGAGCAGCAGCCGCACCTCCAGCCCACGCTCCGCCGCCCGCACGAGCGCCTCCAGCACCGCGCCCGCCGCCGCGTCGTCGCGCCAGATGTAGAACATCACATGCACATGTTCCCGCGCTCCATCGATTGCCGCGATCAAATCGGCATACAACGCCACTCCGCCTTCGAGCAGCGCGGTCGCATTTCCCGCCGCCGGCGGCAGCCGGTTGATTCGGCTCACCAGCGTGAGCAGCGCCCGATCTGGCTCGGGCAGCGAACGGACGATTTCCTCCAGCGCGGCGTCGTCGGCGGCCGGACCGGCGTCCCGCTCGCGGTGCGCCCGAAACTGTTCGCGACGCCGCAGTCGCTGGCGACGGATCTGTTCCGCCCCAAATACAAAATACACCAAGGCGCCAAAATAGGGAAAAAGCAGCACCGCCCAAATCCACGCCAGCGTCGAAACCGGGCTTTTTTTCTGGAGCAGGATTCGCGGCACCACCGCGAGTCCCACCACCCAGCCGACCATGAGAATCCACCACATGGCCGAGACTAGGGCACATCCCGCTCCGCCCGACGATGGGAAATCGCCGCCCGTCTCACCCCAAATCTGGGCCAAGCCAATCCCTGTCCACCGGGCATCGTCGCAGGCGAAATCCGCAGTGGCCAAACTCACTCGAATCGCTTTCTTGAAGCCCATCCCTACTGGAACCCCCCTCATTACGACTCGGACGCACGTTCGATCGCGGTGGTAAGTCCTAACCGTCAGCTCGCCCTGCTTATGCCCCTACCCCGCGTTTCGAGTTATCTCCGCCTTCTGTCCGCGCTGATGGCCGCCACGGCCAGTGCGCGGGCCCAGTCAGCCCCGCCCGCCCCGGCCGTTCGCCCCGCTGTCACCGCGGAGCCCGCGATTGAGCTGTCGCCGTTCGTCATCTCTTCCTCCGCTGAGGTCGGCTGGATCGCCACCGAGACGCTCGCCGGCTCGCGCCTCCGCACCGACTTCAAGGACGTGCCGAATCAGATCGAGACGCTCACAAAGGATTTCATGCAGGACCTCGGCCTGACCTCGCTCGACCAGGCGCTCCTCTACACGGCCAATGTCGAGAATTCCCAAGACTACGTGCCCGGCACCGCCGGCAGCCAAGTCTCCGATCCCGGTAGCGGCGGGCGGGTGCGCGGCATCGGCTCGGGCACGCTCACGCGGAATTTTTTCAAGGTCCAGAATCCGACCGACAACTTCAACATCGAGCGCGCCACCGTCGCCAGCGGTCCCAACGCCATCCTCTTCGGCCTCGGCAGCCCCGCCGGCATCCTCGATGCCTCCCCCGCGCGCGCGCTCATGCGCAACCGCTACGGCTTCGAACTGAGTTATGATTCGGAATACTCTCGCCGCGCCACCTTCGACGCCAACGTGATGATCGTCCCCCAAATACTCGCGCTCCGCCTCATGGGCCTTTCCAAGCGAGACTACACCGAAAAGCAGCCCAACCTCGATCGCGACGAGCGGATCTACGGCGCGCTGACTTTCAAGCCGTTCAAGACCACCACGCTCTCGCTCCAATACGAAAAGGACTCCCGCAATTGGAACCGCGCCGGCCGCATCGTGCCCACCGATCAATTCTCCCCGTGGCTGATCGCCGACAAGGTCGCCGGCAGCGGCTACACCACGCCCAAACCGATCTACGACAACACCAGCCTCACCGGGATCGGCGCGAACCGCATCTTCTCGCAGGCGGGCAACGCCCCCGTTGTGATTCAGGGCGGCTCCGTTCCGATGCGCGGTTGGAGTCAGTCCGTCGTGGTGCGCAGCCCTGGCACGCTGCCGGGTGTGGACCAGACCTTCGACGCCGGCGGCGGTTTCACCGTGCTCGATCCGAAGCTCTTTCCATTCGACGTAAACATCGTGGGCAATGCCCGCACCAGCCAACTCGGTGGCACGACGAAGACGATCATCCTCGAACAGCGCCTCGCCCCTACCCTGTTTCTGGAGCTCGCCTACAACCGCGAGAACGCAATCAACCACAAGATTAGTGGCGGCGCCACCTCGGGCAGCAGCGATTTCCGGCTCGATTTGGACGCCAACCGCTACATCCCCGGCACCACCACGCCCAACCCCAACGTGGGCCAGCTCTACTATCAGGGCCAGGCCGGCAACACTCTCGAATACCACGATCGCGACGACTGGCGCGCCACGCTCTC
>JBDSGI010000140.1:0-4117 GCA_039919035.1 Opitutaceae bacterium | reverse complement strand
GAGTTTCTCCCGATACCACACGGTGCAACCGGCGACGTCGGAGATTTCCAACGCGCCATCCTTCACGATCGTCGTGCCACCGGGGAGCTGCTCCACCGCCCAATTCTGCAGGCTCGCCGTCGGATTTTTTTCGCCCTTCTGGCAGGCTGGAAGGCCGAACGCCAGGCAGAGGGCGGCAAGCGCGCGGGCAAAAAATGGAAGGGATCGTTTCACGGGAGAGTCGATGGCTGTTCAATCGGCGCTCATCGCCCGACCGAACTCGAAACGAAATTCGCCGCATCGTCCGTGCTGCCACGTCCCGAATATTTCGCCACCTGCGGAAAGGGAAACAGCGGCCGCGTGCGGACGACCGCACCTGCCTTGTCCCGTAGCTCCGCCAGAAGTTGGTCAGGCGCCTTGCCCTCCTCCACCCACCGCACGATGGCGGCGAGCAAGGTGGCCGACGTCGGGCTCGGCCCGGCACCACGGAAACCGTGATCGACGCCCGGCACGAGGAAGAGCCGGGCGAATTCCGCCGCCTTCATCGCGCCGCCCGTCTGCCGCTGCACGCTTTCATAGTAGGTGACCGTGCCCTCGATCGGGATGAGCTGATCGGCGAAGCCGTGCGTGATAATCAGCTTGCCGCCGCGATCGCGGAAATGGGTGAGGTCGGGATTGTCGGCGCCAAAGACCGGACCGTAGAGCTCGGCCGACTGGTTGAAGAGCAACTCGAATTCGGCGCGACTTAGCGTCGCGCCCTCCCACTTCGCGTCCTGCACGATGAAATATTTCAGCCACTCGTGCGCCGGACCGAATGGTTTGCCGCGCAGCGGCGCACCTTCGGTGCCGCCGACGACGGCGAGATTCGCCCCGCGGGAAAATCCATACCACAGAAACCGCCCATCTTGCCCGCGCGGTCCCGCCCAAATCTGGCGGACCACCTCAGCGTCGGCCACGGTGAAAATCTCGGCTCCGACCTTCGTGCCGACGAAGGCCTGCGGGTCCCACGCGCAGCGCCTCGGGTCGGCGATCACACCGTCGACGATGCCGTCGTCGCCATCGCACGCGGCGATCACGGCGGCGGTCACCGCGTCGAGTTTTTCCTTCGCCACAAAATTATTCGCCTCCCGCATCACCACCTGTGGCCAGTTCGAAGCGGGGACCATGAGGTGCCAGTTGACCGCCGGGCAGCCGGAGAGAATCCCGTCGTAATCCTCGGGGAACCGCTGCGCCTCCATCAGCCCCTGTCGGCCGCCGGTGGAGCTGCCGACGAAGTAGGCGTAGCGCGGCGCCTTCCCGTAAAATGCGGTCGTGAGCGCTTTGCCCAGCACGGTCATTTCGTGAATGCCAAGGTAGGCGTTGTCGCGGATTTCCTGCCAGTTGAGCCGGCCGTTGGCGTTGAGCGCGAAGCTCCCGCTCCCACCCTCGTGTCCCGTGTCGGTGGCGCCGGCGGCAAAACCCAGTGCTACCGAGCCGGCGAAACTGCCTTGGTTGCCCCCGGAGAACCCACCGCCGCCATTGCCCCGAAACCGGCCATTCCAATTCTTCATCGGCAACGCAATCCACACCTTCACGCGATCCTGCGCCGGCGGATGCGTGACGATGGCCGTCACCCGGCACGAGCCGTCCTTCGGATCGATCGTGACCGATTCAATGGTCGTATTGGGTAAGATAATTTTGCGCAGCGCGTCGAGGGAAAGGACGGGCGCGTGGTCGGAGAAAAGTGGGCGCGGCGGCTCGACGCGGGGCGGAGCCGCCGGTTGGGCGAAGGCCGTGAGCGAGAGGAGAAGTAGGGCGAGCGACGATTTCATGGGGAAAAAGCTTTCATCCATTCCAGCTGCGGCCAGCCGTGGAGATCAACCGGTTGCGGCGCACCCGGCGTGCTCCGCCCCTGCTCGATAATCGTGCGCATCTGGCGACCGAGCCGCTGAACAATTTCCGGGTGAGCGGCGGCGAGGTTATTTTTCTCCGCCGGATCGACGGCGAGATCGTAGAGCTGGAAAGGCGGCAGCGTGGCGAGATCGGTGCGCTCGGTTTTCAACCACACGCTCGGGGCGGGCGTGGGCGAGCTCCAGCCACCGGAACCGGGCCAGAGTAAAAGTTTCCAGCGGCCCTCGCGAATCGAGAAACGACCCTCGGCGGAATGGTTGATGAGCGTCGCGCGCGGCGGCGCCGGACGTTTGTCGCCGCGGAGCAACGGCAGGAAACTGACGCTGTCCTCCGCGACGGTCGCCGGCAGCTTGGCGTCGAGGAGTTCCGCACAAGTCGCAAAGAGATCGAGTTGCTCGATGAGCGCGTTGCTCGTCGTGCCGGCCGCGACGACGCCGGGCCAACGCGCGAGAAACGGCACGCGATGCCCGCCCTCGAAAAGATCGGATTTGTAGCCGCGATAGCCCGCGCTCGGATCGTGGTGAATGCGCAAATGCTCGGGCAAGCCGGCGGCGGGCGCGAAGCCGTTGTCGGAGGTGACGATGACGAGCGTGTTTTTCGACAGGCCGTTTTTTTCCAGTGCCACGAGAATGCGGCCGATGTCAGCGTCCACCTGCGTGACGAAGTCGCCGTAAACGGTGGCGCCCGTCTTGCCCGCGAATTCGGCCGTGGGCAGCAGCGGCGTATGCGGGGCGGCGAGCGGCAGGTAGAGAAAAAACGGTCGGCCGTCGCGCGCGGCGGCGCGCTCGCCGAGATAGTCGATCGCGGTCTGGGTGAGGCGGGGCTGCACCTCTTCCATTTTGAAATCGGGACTAATTGGGCCGCCGCGCCAAAGCTTCGGCGGCGGACTGTCGGCGATCACGCCAGTGGGAAGGCTGGCCGTGCGATCTTGCATGAGCCAGACGTAGGGCGGCATGTCGAGCGACGCGCTGATGCCGAGGAAGCGATCGAAACCGTGGGCGAGCGGACCGCCGCCGAACGGCCGGGCAAAATCAACCTCCTCCGGCTTGGGGCCGAGCTTCACCCAGTCGAGCCCGAGATGCCATTTGCCGAACACGGCGGCGGCGTAGCCATGCTCCCGGAGAAACCCGGCGACGGTCGTGCGGCCGGGTTCGAGCAGCGCGGCGCCGTAGCCTTGCAGCACGCCCTGCTTGAGCGTGCCACGCCACGCGTAGCGGCCGGTCAGGAGCGCATAGCGGCTCGGCGTGCAGAGCGACGAGGCCGAATGAGCATCGGTGAACCGCACGCCCTCGGCCGCAAGCCGGTCGAGGTGCGGGGTGCGCCACGCGCTGCGCGGGTTGTAGCAGGATACGTCGCCGATGCCCAAATCGTCGGCGAGGATGAAGACGAGGTTCGGCCGCACGGAGGGAGTCGCCGCGTGAGTCGCCGCCACCGGCAGAAAAAAAATGAGGCCGAGGAGCGCGCGGAGCTTCATGCTCAGGAGATGTTGAGGGTGAAATCGAAAGGCGTGACGCCAGTGAGATAAACGCTAGGGCCATCCCATTTCGGGAGAGCGCCGCGCACCTGCGTGTAAGTGTGTTCGACAAGGCCGGGCCCAAATTCAATCGTGTCGGCGCCCAGCGTGTAGCGGCCGGTGCCGGTGCGGAGGAAAAACGCATCCTTCACGCCGGCGACCGGCTCGACCCCGTGCAGCGTGCCGCCGGGGCGAAAGCCCAGCTCGATGGCGACCGGCACCTCCGCCGTGCCACGAATGGAAATCGCGAGAGAGAATTTCCCGGCCGACTCGGTCACCGCAACGACCGCCTGCGCGGTTTGCACCTCCGAGCGCTTCCGTAGCGCGCGGGTGTCGGTGGCCAAGGTCCCGTTCGGCGCCATCTTGGTGTGCTCGCCGCCCGCAATCTGCTCCGCGGAGAGCGGCTGGAAATAAGGGCCTGCGAGTTCCTGCCGCAGGACGTATCGGCCGTCGCGGAACTCGAGCGTGTCGGCGGTGAACTGGCCCTTGCCGAAAAACGCGGTGGCGAAGCGCACAGCCTCAAGCGCGGCGGAATTCTTGCGAAAAGAAAAGAGCGTGGAGTTGCCTGCGAGAATCGTGGCGCTCGCGGCGCCGCGCCGGATGCGTGCGAGGCCGGAGCCAGCGAAAAGTTTCGCGTAGTCCGTCGGGAGCGGCGCATCAGGCGGCAGCGGACGCGCGAACTCCGGCTCGGTGAGATACACCGCAAGCTCGCCCGGATGGCGCGGCGCCACGCTG
>JBDSGI010000139.1:0-4962 GCA_039919035.1 Opitutaceae bacterium | reverse complement strand
CTGCGTGGTCAATGATTACGGCTACGAACACGCGTTCTCCCGGCAGGTCGCCGGCTTCGCCCGGCCGGGCGATTTGCTCGTGGTGCTGACCACGAGCGGAAATTCCGCCAACATCCTCGCCGCGCTGCACGAGGCGAAGAAAGTCGGCATCGAATCAGTGGCTTTTCTCGGACGCAGCGGAGGCCAGGCGAAAGGCCTGGCCACCTGCGAATTGATTATTCCGGGGCAGTGTGGTCCGGCGACACAGGAGGCCCACCTTTTCCTCATCCATCATTTCTGCGAACTGATCGACGCGGCGTTTCCAGCGTAACACGTGTCGACCTGCGAAGGCGGCTACTTTCTCGGCACTGCTTTTTCGTAGCGCGCCCAGTTCTTCGTCAGTTCGTGGACGACCGCGCTGCCCACCCGGTGCGCCGCCTCGAGTGACGGCAGGTAGGCCGAGTAGCCGGGCCCAAGTTTCTCGCCGCTCAAACTATCCGCGGCATCGCCACCGGGCCATTGCATGTCGAAGTTGCTTGCGGTGCGCAGCACGAGCACCCGGCGGACGTCGGCCCGGTTGGCGCGCGACAGAAACGTTAGCGATTGGAGCGTGCCGGTGTCCTCCATTGCCGTCGTCACATAATTGCCGCCGCCCTCGCTGAAATATTTCACCCATTCGTTGGCCCACTGGTTGAGATGGCGCCCGTGCCAGTAGGTCATCGACGAGAGCGTGTCGCCTTTCATCACGAGCGGAGGTCGCTGGGCATTCGGAAAGCCCGTATAAAGCGCGCGCCGGCGTTGCATCGCCGGGGTGTCGGCCAAGGGCGTGTCTTTCGTCAGCTGGTAGGCCCATTCCACGAATCCCGGGTCGAGTCGGTAGGCCTCGCCTTCGCTGCGGTCGACGGGAAGTTCGTAGGGCTTCTTTTTGCGCAGGGGCAGGTAGCCGGTCGTCCAGCCGGCCGGAATCTCTCGCGCGTCGATTTCGTGTCCAAGATCGCCGTCCACCACCCACTCCGCCCAGACCGCCGCGCCCAAGGGCGCGTCATGCGGATCGACCCCGGCGATCCCGGCGACCAACCAGTAGCTTTGGGAAAAATCAAAACGCGCGTCCATCCCGAGCGCCATGATCGTGGCCGCACTCTTCGCCGTGCCCACCCCCGTGACGACGCCCAGCACCGAGCCATCGGCATTCGCCCGCAGGTCGCGGTAGCCCTGAGGAAACGGCAGCACTCGGGCGAGTTGCTCGCGTTCCACCCAATACTGAAACTCCCCCGGCTGGTCGCCTGTGTCTTGGCCGGCCTCGAACATGGCGACGACGACGACCTTGGGCCGAATGAGGTCGGCGGCCGATGCGGTCGACGCGCTCCAGCCCAAAAGTGCCAGCAGACTGGCGAGTGAACGACGAGGGAATGGATTCATGCCCGGAGCCCAGCAATCCGCGCGCCACTGGCAAATTGGTTCTTGCGACAGGACCGAGCCCGCGTTCGCTCTTCCTTTCCATGAGCAAAACCGCTGCCGCCCACGAACACGCCATTATCAAAACTGCCTACGGCGAAATGACCCTCGCCTTTTGGCCCGACGTCGCGCCCAAGACGGTCGAGAATTTCAAAAAACTCGCCCGCGATGGATTTTACGACGGCACCGCGTTTCACCGCATCATTAAAGGCTTCATGGTTCAGGGTGGCTGTCCCAACACCAAGGAAGGCGCGCAGGGAATGCCCGGCACCGGCGATCCGGGCTACAAGGTGAAGGCCGAGTTCAACGCCAAGCCGCACGTCAAGGGAGTCATTTCCATGGCCCGCTCGTCGGCTCCCGACAGTGCCGGCTGCCAGTTTTTCATCGTCCACGGGGACGCCCGCTTTCTCGACAACCAATACACCGCGTTCGGCGCGCTGGTGAAGGGCGAGGAGGTCCTTGAGAAAATCGCCAATCTTCCGACCAAGTCCGGCGGCGGTGGAGAGAAGAGCACGCCCGTCGAGCGCGTCGCCGTCGAGAGCGTGACGATCGTCCCGGCGGCCTAAGCCGAAGATTCGAGTTATTGGGCGAGTTCCGGCACGGCCTCGCCCAGTTTCAACTCCCGAACGGCCGTCGCCGTGTAGATCCATGCGGCGCCGGTCTCCAGCGCGGCGCGCCCTCCGTGCAGGCGCACGATGGAGGCGTTGCCGAGCGCGAGCACGGTCTCGCCGGGGTTGAACCGCAGGTAGCCCTTGATTTTTCCGACGCGTGCAGCGTAGTCGGCTTTCGCCTCCGGTAATGGGTGGTGCGGATTAATCGTGGCGGGAAGCAGCGCAAACGCATCGCGGGTCGGAATGTCAGCTGCGGGAAAGTCATTTGTCGTCCCAATGATAAGTCCGGCGACGTTGGCCCCAGCGCTGGCCCCGCCGTAAGGCGCGCCCGCGAGCACGCGCGCGCGAATTTGTTCCATCTGGCCCGTGCGCGCCAATTCGGCGACGAGCACAAACGTCTCGCCACCGCCGACAAAAAAACCGTCAGCCTGCGCGATGAACTCGCGCGCACCAGCCGCGTCCCGGCGGTGCAGCGATTCCGCCTTCGTGGCGTCGCCGAGCAGATGGGCAAATGCCTTTTGCAATCTAGCCTCCATCCGATCGCGGTCGGCGGAATGCGACGCATGGAGCACGAGCGCGATGTGCCGGCAGCCCGCGTAGTGCGCGCGCATCACGGGCAGCGTGCGATCGGCAAAGTGATCCCCGTTCATCATCGCGCCGCCGCTGACGAGCACGGAAGCCTGCGGCGATGTTTGCCACACTGGGGCCGCCAATGCGGCGGCCACGCTGAAAAGCGCCCCTGCCCAGATCCTCGTTAATGACGCGCCCATCGTTTAGCTTCCCACCACCATCACGCCTTTGAGCACGAGGAGAACCAGGACGACGAGACCGCAGCAGCAAATGAAGCCGACGGCGTCGCGTTTGTCCCACTTGGTGAACTCCCAGCTGGATCGCGGGAAAAGTTTTTGATGATCGTAGCGGGTTGGAGTGGCGTAGCTCGCCTCCACTTCCAAGGCGTCGGCCTCGAGCGTCGCCGCCACGGGTGTCTTCATCCGCGCGTAGAATCGCGCGATCCGCGCTGGGTCCGATTGCTTGGTCACCAGGCTCACGCCAATGATAACGACAATCGGCAGCAGCAAATCGACCAGGTAGCGCGTGGTCAGCAGCGCCGCGGCGGAAAACGCGGACACGTCGCAGCCGAAAAGCGACAGGAGAAACACTTCGGTGCGGAACAAGCCATGGCCGGTTTTCGGCGAATTGGGATCGTTGGGATTGGAGCGCACGACGCCTTCCTCGAAGTAGATCGAGAAGGGTTCGATGTGCCGGGTCTTTTCGATCACGACACCGGGACTGGCGGCCCGCCCGGCGGCAACATCGTCAGTCGTCGCCGGAACCCACGCGACGATCGTGCGCTCATAAGTCATGCGGGTAAGCGCGGTGGATTGCGCGAGGGCGGGAATCAAGGGCACGACCCACGGAATAATCGCGATGAACAGGAGTGTCGTGAAGACCTGCACCCGCACCGCGACCTCGGTGACGCGCCGCCAGATGAAAAGCAGCGTGATTGGCACGCCCCAGACCAGCAGCAGCACAATCGCAAATTTTAGGATGGCGATGATGCTATTCATGTAGAGGCCGATCAGCACGCCCACTGCCAGCAGCACCGGCACCGCCAGCCGCGCGACGACCATGTAGTGTTTCTCGCCCCGACCGGGTAAAAGCGGCTCGTAAAGATTCTTCACCACCAGACCGGAGAGCACGACGGACTGCGCGCCCAGTAGCGCAATTTTTCCACCGAGGATGCCCGTGATCATGATGCCAATGAGGCCGACGGGGAGCAGTTCGCGGGTCATCAGACCCCACGCCTGATCCGGGTCGGAGAGATTTGGCCCGAAGAGCGCGATGGCAATCAACCCGCAGAAGGCCCACGCGATCGTGACGAAGCGTTTGCTGAAACCGCCGGTCACGACGCCGAGTCGCGCGGCCATCTCGTCTTTGGCCGAACCTGAGATCGCCATGTGGTGCTGCGCCCCGCCGATGCCGATCAACTGCACGAGAAGCAGGGCGCCGATGGAATACCACGTGTATTCCGAAGCCGCATCGCCGCCAAAGACGTTGAACATCACGGCTGGCACTTTCTCGTGCAGCGCCCCCACGCCGCCGATTCGCCAAAGCCCAAACGGGATGAGCACGATGGAAATCAGCACGACGAGGATCGCTTGAATCGCGTCGACCACCGCCGAGGCCTTGAGGCCGCCGAGCATGATGAAAACGGCCACTAGGGTCGTCGAAACCAGATAGAAGGCGATCGGGCGCAGGTAAGTCACATACGGCTGCAGCTCGCCGCGTTTGTAGGTGTCGAGCAAGGCGTCGTAGTGCGCCGCCTTTGCGACCGGCAGCGTTCCGGCGATGCGTTGCTGCCGCAGCTCGGTGAACTCGTGGAAATCCGCCACCATCTGCCGCTCCGCGACGGAATAGACGGCCGGTTCCTTGACCATCAGGGGCTGCAGCGTCTTCAGCGCCATCACGTTTCCTCCGGCAATCACGCTCACGATCGCAATCATCAGCATCGTGATTGCGTAGAGGGTCGCGAGGAACTTGCTGCCAAAGCGATCCGCGAAGAGGTCCGCCATGGTCGTGAGCCGCACGCGGCGGAACCACACATACATGAACCAATAGTAGGGCGTCAGAAACAGTGTGATGAGGGCCAGCCACGCGCCGCCCGCGCCCTGACGATACACGGAACTTGCCGTGGTCGTCGCCTGCCCCGGATCGGTCATGTTGCCGAAGCTGAGGAAAAACTGCAGCCAGCGCCCGAGCGAGCGACCGCCGAGGAAGAAGTCGCCCTCACCCTTCACCGCATGGGAAAATTTCTTTCCGATCAGAAGCACTCCCACGATGTAGCCCAGCAAGATGATGACATCGATCCAGTGGAGGCCGAAAAATTTCATGAGGCGGCGGGAGAGTGAGGAGGGGA
>JBDSGI010000138.1:0-9511 GCA_039919035.1 Opitutaceae bacterium | reverse complement strand
ATGGGAATCGAAGCGGCCATTGGGGAAGCGGCCGTGCCCGTTTCACCGATAACCAGGGGAATAAGGCGATTGCGGCTTTTTCGGCCGGCGATTTGCGCCATGATCTCGTTTTCTCATTTCTCGATATCGCTGGCGTGGGTGGCGCCTCGGCGTTGCCGGTCGATTTGGGCCAACCGGTCGCGCCTCGCGCCGGGAATGGCATTATGTTCTCTGGCGGAGCTGAAAACGTATTGATTGACGCCTGCGTCTTTCGTGAAATCGGTTTTTGGTTTAATCAAAAACCGATGGACGCGAACTCGCTGGCGGGCGCGGGATTTTCCAGCACGAAATGCCGGGATGTGACACTTTCCAATTGCGACTTCTCCCGCGTGGCCCGGGCATGCGATCTCGGCCAGGCAAGCGAGCTATCGAATCTAACGATCATCGGATGCTCTTTTCGCGATTCGATCGTGTGGCCGGTATATCTGCCCGCGGGCATGGGCAGCGTCCCGAGTTCGGCCATTGCGTTGAGCGAATCGACTTTTTCGGTCGACCAACATTTCAACAGCGCGGCTTGGGTCGGCTACGGGGAAAATCCATTCAGTGAAACCATCGCCGTTGCGTCCGGGGAAGTTGTGGCTCTGGCCGCGGTGGCCACCGCCTCGCCCGCAGCGACATTTCAATGGGCAAAAAACGGCGCGGTTGTCGCGGGTGCCACCAATGTAGCGCTCGATCTCGGGGCGGTTACGACAGTCGATAGTGGTATCTACCGGGTGGAGGCGACCAACGCGGCGGGCAGCGCGACGAGCAACACGGTGGTGCTGACGGTGGGGTCGGGGCCGAGCGCCCCGAATCCGGTGAATGTGGCGCCGGTGTTTACGACGCAGCCGGTTGCCCAGACGGTGAACGCCGGCGCCAGCGTGACCTTGAGCGGAGCGGCCAGCGGCACGCCCGCGCCGAGCTACCAATGGAAGAAAGGCGCGGCGGCGGTAGCCGGGGCGACGAACGCGAGCCTGCAACTCAACAATGTGACCACAGGGAATAGCGGCAGCTACACCTTGGTGGCGACGAACCTGGCCGGGAGCGCGACGAGCAACAGGGTGATGCTGACGGTGGGGGCGGGGCCGTCCGGACCAAGCGCGCCGAATCCTGTGAACGTGGCGCCGGTAATCACGCAGCAACCCGTCGGGCAGACGGTGAGCACCGGGAGCAGCGTGACCTTGAGCGCCGCGGCGAGTGGCACGCCGGCGCCGACGATCACATGGTATCGCAACGGCGTGTCCCACGGCCCGTCGTGGATTGGGCAAACCCTATCTTTGGACAGCCTGTCGAGCAACGACGCGGGGAGTTATGTCGCAGTGGCTTCAAACAGCGCGGGGACCGTGAGCAGCAACCCCGCAATTGTGACGGTGGGGGCGGGGCCGTCGGGACCAACTGCGCCGAAACCGGTAAACGTGGCGCCGGTAATTACGCAACAACCCGTCGGGCAGACGGTGAACACCAGGAGCAGCGTGACCTTGAGCGCCGCGGCGAGTGGCACGCCTACGCCGACGATCACATGGTATCGCAATGGCGTGACGTATGGACCGTCTTGGACGGGACCGGTTCTGGCGTTGGGCGAGGTGACGAGCAACGACACGGGCAGCTATGTCGCCGTGGCATCGAACAGCGCGGGGACCGTGACCAGCGACCCGGCAATTGTGACGGTGCGGCGGTCACCGTCGGGGCCGAGCGCGGCCCCGGCAATTTCGGAGCTGCCGCCTATCACCGTGTTGAGTAAACTGTCGATGGAGGAGCCGACCGCGACCGTCGATTTCACCGTGGAGGGCCCCGCACCCAAGCTGATTTTGATCCGCGCGATCGGACCGACATTGGATGCCTTGGCCGTGAGCAATTTTCTTCCTGAGGCAGTGCTGACACTGTTTCAAGGCGAGACATTGCTGGGGCACAACGAAGCGTGGAGCGGCAACGCCGAAATCGCCACGGCGGTGCTCCAGCTGGGCATGTTTCCCTTTGCGAGTGCCGCGAGCAAGGACGCGGCATTGCTGGTGACGCTCAACAGCGGCAGCTACCGGGTGGTGGCAAGCGGCGGGGGAGGCAGCACCGGCATGGTCCTGATTGAAATCAGCGAGGCGCCTTGATGGTTATCTTTCTCCCGCGATTACGGCGGCTGCGCCGATAGTTGCTTTCGGCGCCACAATGGATCGGCCATGGAGGGGTCGAGAGGCACCAAATTTTAGCGAGCCGGGCCACCGGTTGGCCGGGCTCGCTGGGATTATTGCGACGGCAGGATGTTGAACGGCACGGCCACGCGCACATTGACGGGTTTTCCCTTGATTGTGGCTGGCTTGAATTTCCATTTCGTGGCGGCGGCGAGACAGAGCTTGGCGATTTCTGGATTGTCGGACTTGGCGATCGAAAGGTCGCGAGTGTTCCCATACCGATCCACGACGAGTTGAATATCGATATGGGACGCTTGTTCCAAGCGGCGGCTGCCGATTTCAGGCTGCGGTGTGACAATCGGTATGGGCCTTTCATCAGTATCGGTGAGGCGCGAAATACGGTTCTCGTCCGCCAAGGTTTGCGTCAGCGAGAGGACCTGTCCCGGCTCGATGCGGCCACCGATTTGCTCGGAATCATAGCCGGGAAACGACAGTTCATAGACGACCTCACCGGGATTTTGTTCGGACAGCGTGAGCGGGGTAATACCGAGGGTCGCGCCTTTGCGCGTGACGGTCGCCCCTGCGGGAGTGCTATCGACTTTCACAACGCCGGTGCGAAACGCCCAGCTGGAATTAACGGTGGTGTCGCGTCCGATGTGCACCGTCTCGTCATGGACAGGCCAGCCCTCGCGGCTAAACGAGATCACATACTCGCCGGGCGAGAGATCAGAGAGCGTGGCCGGGGTGTGACCGCTGCGGATGGCGCCGGGTGCGGTGAAGAAGTTGCCGGACGGCCGCACACTGTAGCTGACCCCGGCGGGTTCGCTCGAAAGCGCGAGCGTGCCTACGAGTCGCTCCAGCTTCAGCGGGCCGGTCTCGGTCGTAGCGTTCTCGCGCACTTCCAGTTCGAGATTCGCCGGCGCGTGGAGCGGGAGGGCTACGGTGACTGAATAGCGTCCGATCTTAATATCATCGAATGTCGCCGGCGCGGTCCGCGGTGGGAGACTGCCGACTGTGACAATGGAGCCCACCGGTTCTCTCACCACAAGAGTGCCGCGCGCGTTGGCGACGCGGGCGGCCACCTGGGCGCGCGTTTCGTTTTCCGCCAACTGCCGCGCGGCCTCGGCGGCGGCGATCTTCAGCGCGGCCTCGGTTTCGAATTTTTTGCGGGCTGCAAGCTCGGCGCGAGCGGTCTGCTCGGCTAGGCGAGCCCTTTCGGATTCAGCTTGGAGGAGTGCCTCGGCGCGGGTTTTTTCGACGGCGACTCGAACCGCATCTTGGCGTTGAGCTTGAGCGTAGAAAAACCCTCCGACCGCGAGCAGCAGCGCGACCGCAGCACCGGTGAGTGCTGCCGGTCGTTTTGAAAATGACGGCTTTGCCATCGAAACCGAAACCGACGTGACGGCTGGAGTCGGCTCGAACTTGCGCGGCGGCGTCGCCGCGGCCTTGGACATCGCAACGGCGACGACGGATTTTGCGGGAGCGGGTTCGGAATGTTTTTTCGCCGAGTTGGGAGCGGCTGTGCTCTTCGCCGTATAGTGGACGCTCGATGTCCTCGTGGCGGATTTGGCGGCGGACTCAACTGCGGCGGGCTTTTCGGCTGGAGTCGGCGTGGCGAATTTCACGGCAGACTTTACGGCCGGAAGGTCGGGTTCGGCGGGAGCTAGGGGTGCAGGCTTTTTTATTGGGACAACCGCGCTTGGAACGGTGGCGCTGGTCGCAGTTGCTTCGACTTCGATCCATTCTGACTGCCAGGCACCGGCCGGTTCGCGCGTGGCAGCCGCGATCAGATGAAGGAAACCCATCCATACGGGGGACAGGGCGGCTTCCAACTCGGGATTGGCGAAGGTCAGACCGCCGGTCGTGCCCCAAGATTTTAATTTTGGTGCGAACGGAGCGATGCCAAGGGCGGCACTGAGTTGCGCGGCGAGCCAGTTTTGCGTCGCAGGCAATCCGGTGAGGAGAAAGGCCGTCGGGGTGGCACTCCGGAGCGCCGCCAGTTCGGGCTTAAGCGCTGCCGCAAGCCGCGCGGCAATCTTCGGACCGGCTTCGGTGAAATCATAGTCAGGGCTGAAGAGGAGTTTCACGGCGGAGCCGCGAAACTTCATCCCGAGCTCCGCTTGCACCGCCTCGGCGACGCGGTCGAGGTTCAACGACGTGGGCGCGACGGCGAGCAGGCCTTCGGAGCTGATCAAGAGCAGGTGCGAGGAAAGCTCGCCGAATTCAAGGACGAGCGTTGGCGCGTGGGCGCTGCTGGCGATGGCACCGACTAAATGATGAGTGGCCGAAACGATGCGAGTCGGCTTGATCCGCAGGGCTTCGAGTTGAGCGAGCGCCTGAGTCCGGCTTTCGTTCGCGGTCAGGGCGAGGAACCACGGGGTGTTGTTTGGCGCGGCGCCATCGCGGGCCCGAGTGGCGGCGCTCCAGCCCGGAGCGTGACCGACGAGCGCAGGCTGGGCACGGGCAAACGCGTGCGTGCCCGCAATGCCGGAGTGAGCGGAGGCCTCCGCCGACGTCGCCAAATGCAGGCGACGAATTTTCGGTCGCAGCCCGCAGACGATCGTGGCGCCGGCGGTCAATACGGAGGCGCCGGCGGCGAGGATGTTTGGGCTGGACAGAGTTATCTCCTGGCATGCATCGACTCGGGGGGAGCGACCAGCTGAGGTGACGCGGGCCACGAGGAGAGAAAAATCATTCTGCTCGACGAAACAGGTGGTGTTAGGGGTGTTGGACATAGGCGGCTGGGTGGAAATGGAACGACTTGAATCAAGACGGTGCGGCCGGCCAAAAATCGAGAGACGCGGAGCGCCGTGGGCATTTTCACTTTCTCTTCAATATCGGACGCTGGAGTTCCGGCCGACGGCCTCTAGGTGTTCTCACTACCTTCGCCAGCCCGGGATTGTCCCCCCTCTCATGCTCCCCAAAATTCTTCTCGTCCGCAAACTCCCCACCGAGACGTTTGCACTCAGTGCGGTCGTCAACTCGCAGGCCATGGAGTGGCACCGCCTGCGGGGGCTGCCCGAGATCGCTGCGGCCCTTGAATCCGAACGCTTCGCGCTCTTGATTCTAGATCATCGCGTGGCTGGGGACGACCCGCTCGCTTTTTTGACGACGCTGCGCCGGGCCAAGCGGCCCATGCCGATCATCCTGATTAGCGAACGGCTCCCGATGGAAAGTGTGATTCGCGCCATCGGCGCCGGCTTCCGGGATATGTTCAGTCCGCCGCTGAACCCGGCGATGATTGTGGAGCGCGTGCATGCCGTTTTGAATTTGGAACTGGCCTCGGCGCGCGGCGCGCGAGTGGAGGATTGGGGTGACTTACTGAGCGAACTAGGCGCGGATCAACCGGCGGGCGGGCTGGCGAAAACCAAGAAACATCTGGACAAATCCGAGGCCGACGTGGGGCCAGCCGGCACGGCGGCCGAGGGGCAACAGCTGGATAACGAGCGTCGGTTGCTGGCCGAATCCCGCAGGCAATTGGATGACGAACGTGACGCCGCGAAAAGAATTGCCGCGGAACTGACGGCGCGGGAGCAGGCGGCGGCTGCGGAGCGGCACATGATCGATGCGATGGCGGCGAAGCTCGATTCCGAGCTTGCTGCCCACAGCGAGGCTAAGATCTGGCTCGAGCAGGAGCGTGAAACCTTCGATGGCGAATGTGAAACCCAGGTGGACGCCGCGGGCGGTGCTCTCGTCGCCGATGGTTCCGCGCGTGAGGAAGCGTTCCACGCCAAGGAGCGCGCGCTTGAGGAAACAGCCGAACGGCTCGCGGCCTTGGAGGAAAAACTCGATTCGGATTTCCAGATTGTGAAGCAGGGGCAGGCGAAGTTCGTGCAGGAGCGCGAGGCACTGGCGAAGGCACTTCTAGTCCAACAAGCGGCGACCAACCAATTAGCCAAGGCTGAGTCTGAAGCTGTGGCACGCGCGCAGGCCCTCGCCGCCAAGGACAAAGCTCACGCCGAAGCCGTCGCTGGATTGGCGGCCGAGCGTGAAAGTTTTTCGGTCGCCCAGCGTGCACTTCAACAGGCGCAGGCCAAGCTCGAACAGGATCACGCTGCCGTGGAAAAGGTGCTCGCGCGTCAAAAGGAACTGGCCGCGCAAGCCGAGGCGCAGGCCAATCACGAGCGCGTTCAAGCAGCAGCGACCGCGCGCTTGGCGGCATTGGAAAAGAAGAACGATTCCGACCAGCAGCTGGTCAAGCAGGCGCAGGCCAAGCTCGCACAGGAACGAGACGCACTGGCCAAGGTGCAAGCGGCGCAGAAAGACGCAATGGCGCGCGCCGCCAAGGTTGAGTCCGAAATGTCCGCGCGGGTGCAGGCGCTGGCGGCAAAAGACAAAACGCAGGCTGAGGCTGCCGCCAAGTTGGCCGCCGAGCAGGAAAAGGTTTTGGCCGCGCAACGTTCTCTTCAACAAGCGCAGCTCAAACTCGAACAGGACCGGGTGGCCGTGGAGAAAGCGTTGACGGAAAAAAAGGAGGTCGAAGCGCGGGCGCAGGCGATTGGAGCGAAAGAGCGGATGCAGGCTGCGACCGCCGGCCGACTCACGGCGTTGGAGGAAAAACTCGATTCCGAGCAGTTGATCTTGAAGCAAGCTCAGGCCAAACTTGAGCAAGAAAACGATGCGTTGGCGAAGGCCCTGGCGGCGCACGAAAAGTCCCACGCCGCGGCGGTGTCGAAATATACCGCGGACCAGAAAAAAGCTGAATCGGCGCAACGCGACGAGCTGGCTCAGCTGCAAAAACAACGCGCCGCGCTGGAGAGCGAACGCGGGGCCCTCAAGGAAGCAGCGGCCAAAATCACCGCTGAGCAGAAGGATTTCGAGGCGCAAAAGGCGCGGCTGGAGCAGCAGCAGCGCGAACTTGCCAACCGGGAAGCTCCGCTACGGGAAGCGGAGGCGCAGGTCGTCGCTCAAGCGGCGCAGTGCAAAAAGGCCGAGGCCCGGCTCGCCAACGAGCGGGCGTCGGTGGCGGCGGAAAGGGCCGGAATGGAAGAAGAGGCGGAGGCTCTGGCCGAACGCGTGCGCGCCTTTGAGCAAAAGCAGCAGCATTTGAAGGAGCGGATGAACCAGCTGCTGGCGGCGACCTGAGCCAAAGAGACACGCACTACCGGCGCGCTGCCGTGAAAGCCGTGCCGCCAAGAATCAGCGCGGCCCCGATGAGTTCATGCGGGGCGAATCGTTCGTGGAAAAAGACCGCGCCACCAGCGGCGATGCCCAGCGGCACGAGCATCTGGAGCAGCGATCCCTCGGCGACCGGCAGCTCGCGGAACCCTCGCGTCATCGCGATCTGGCCGAGGGCGGCGCAGACGCCGGCGGCCAGCATCATCGTCCAGCCTCCGACGGAGACGTCTTGCGGATGTAGTGCTGCCGGCAGGCCGCAAAGAATGAGTCCATAGACGCATTGGGCGGCGAAGATTGTCGAGGTGTGGTCGGTGGCGTGGAGCTGGCGAATCGTCACCACCACGTAGGCCGAGGCAAACGCCGTCGCGATGCCGAGCAGGTCGTAGAGGTTGGCGTGCGCGCCAGCGCCAAATGCGTTGGTGAGCAGCGCGAGTCCCGCAAGCGCGGCGGCGCTGCCGATGGCGAGGGCGGAACTGAAGCGCTCGCGGACCAGCCAGACGGCCAACACGGCTGCGATGATCACGTAGGTGTTGTTGATGAAGGTGGCGCGCCCCGCCCCGAGTTCCACGACCGTCAGGTAGAAGCCGTAAACACTCGCGCCACCCACGAGCCCGCGCACCACGAGCTTCGGATGCGTGAAAAGCCGGGCGAAACGAAACTCGCGCCGATAGAGCGCGTAAACGACGGCCATGCCGCCGGCGAATCGCACGCAGGCGATGAGCCAGACGTTCACCGACTCGATCTGCCCGAGCGCGCGAATAAGCAAGACGTTCGCGGTGAAGCACACCGTCGAGGCGAGCATGAGCGCGACGCCGCGGGCGTGTTGCGGATGGGTGAGCGGGGAACCGGACATTGGAGTCCGTCAGAATCAGCGACGGATTTTCCTGCGCAATGGCCGAGGCGGCGATGAACTTGCAGCGCTGCGCGAATCCGGGCGAGAGCTGTGCGGTGCGGCGAACCTACAACTGCACGTTTAGAGTGCCGGAGTTGGCGACCGCGGCTTCGAGGCCAGCGAGCGTTTTCGCCCGGTTGGATTCAGGGTCGATCACCTTGATCCGGTAGCTGCCCGATGCGAAGACGTGGGGTCGGAACTGCGGTCCTTTCAAACGCAGCGCATACACCAGCTCGCCGGTTTTTTCCTCGAAGACTTGAACGACAGGCTTGGTCGCGCCGCTGATGGTGAGGGTCGGCAAATGTGCTGTCGCCGGCCGTCCGTAATTAGCGAGCTGGTTCACGGTCACGGGCCAGGTGCTCATTTGCGTGCCGGGCTTCAGCACGTCGGCAGTGTAGGGCCAGCATTCAAACGTGATGGTGCGATCGGCCTTGTTGAAGCGCACGAGGCCGAGGCCGCTGGTCTTGGCGTTGACCTGTTCAAGCACGGGGCGCGGCGGATCGTAGGGACCGTTTTTAAAGGCGAGCACGGTGAGCGGGTGGCCGAAGTGATCGAGGAAATCGCCCGTCAGGCCGGTGTTGCCCGTGGTTTTGTTGCGCCCGGTTTTGGTTGGCTCCCACCAGCGCGGGTAACCGACGTTCACGGCCGGGCCTGCGAAGGCGACCGGACCGTCACGATGGGCGTCGATTCCGTATTGAACCACCGCGGGGAGATGCTGGTCGCCAGCGATGTGGACGGCAAAGGCCTTGCGGATCTCGCGGAGCGCCCGGCGGCGCGCGGCCTGCGGCCAGCCGCTCGCATCGTAGTCGGCCATGAGGATCTCGTGGTTGCCGCCGTGGGTCGTCGCCATTCCGGTAAAGACTGTCTGCGAGATGACGGCCTTCATGTCGGCCCCGCGCCAGTCGAGCACCCAGTCGCGGAGAAACTGCTCCTGTTTCGCGCCGAGGAGATCGAGGCCGGGTATGTCGGCGGTGGCCGGATCGAAGTTTGGGTTGACGACGTGATCGCCGCGGTCGCCGGTCGGCGGGACTTTGCCTTCGGGGCCGGACTTGAACTGGCGGTCGGCGAGCACGGCGAAGCTCACGCGGCCATAAGTGAGCGGGCCGTAGTAGTTCAGCGTGCCGCGCTTCGATGGCTGCGGATCGTAGGGATCGGGATGGTGCGAAGTCTGCGTGCGATGCACGACGTTGACCCACGCCGCCGGCAGGTCGTAGCCGCCCGCTTCTTGCGTGGTCTTGCGGCCTTCGCCGCCCTCGCCCCAGAGGTTGCCCTGATAAACATCGTGATCGTCGGGCAGCGAAATACTGGGACGATCGCGGGTGAGTTCCCGCCACGTCCAGCCGTGGAAATACCATTTGCG
>JBDSGI010000137.1:0-2738 GCA_039919035.1 Opitutaceae bacterium | reverse complement strand
GGCGCTGTGAGGCGCCGGCACCTGTCCTCCCCGTCGCGGCGCGGCGCGGGCTTCACGCTGATCGAGATGATGGTGGCGTTGGCGATCGGCCTGTCCGTGGTCGGAGCGCTGATCGCGGCCTACGTGGCGTCGACACGCTCGCCGCCGAACTCACCGCCTTCGGCGCCACCGTCTCGGTTCATCCCGCCGACATCACCCAGGACGCCGCCGTCGCCACCGCCGTCAACGCCGCCGCCCGCGCCCATGGCCGCCTCTCGATCCTCGTCAACTGCGTCGGCCTGCTTCGCACCGGTAAAGTCGATGAGATGGCCGAGGCCGACTTCGACGCGATCATGGCCGTCAACGTCAAAGGCGTCTGGCTCGCCACCAAACACGCCGTCCCGCACCTTCGCGCCGTCGGCCCCGCCGCCAGTCCCGCCATCGTCAATCTCTCCAGCGTCAGCGCGTACATCGGCACCGAAAACGGCTTCGCTTACACCGTCACGAAAGGCGCCGTCTCCAGCTTCACCTACGCCGTCTCTCAAGGGCTCGCCGCCGACGGCATCCGCGTCAACGCGGTCGCCCCCGGCTACGTGGATGCCGGCTTCACCCACCAGTCGAAAAAGGACGACGCCTACCCGCCCGCGATGCTCGCCCGCGCCAATTCCCTTCACATCCTTAATCGCATGGCCCAACCTTCCGAGATCGCCGAGGCCGTTCTTTTCCTCGCCTCGCCCCGCGCCTCCTTCGTCACCGGCACCGTCCTCTTCGCCGACGGTGGGTTCATGGTGAAACACTAAACTCGACGCCCTTCCTCCGTGAATTCCCCCCGCTCCTCCGCCGCTGCTCCGCTCCCAAGCAAGGGTTTCGGCGTCGAGCATCAAATGAAAATCTATTGGGACGGCCTCGCGCACGGCGCGCCCGCGCTGCCCATCTCGCTGGACGCTCTCCGCGAACTCGCGCGACGCGCGCTGCCCGCCGACGCGTTCGCTTACATTGGTGCCGCCGGTGCAGAGAAAACGCTCGCCGCCAACCTCACTGACTTCGACCGCTGGCAATTGGTGCCGCGCATGTTGACCAACATCGCCACGCGCTCGCTCGCCACCACGATCCACGGCCAGCCGTCGACCGCCCCGCTCATCGTCGCGCCGATCGGCCTTCACGAGCTCTACCACCCCGAGGGCGAGTTGCCCTCCGCCCGCGCCGCCGCCGCGCGCCGGATTCCCTTTACGCTGAGCGTCCAATCCTCACGCACGATCGAAGACGTCTCGCTCGCGATGGGCGACGCCCCACGTTTTTTTCAACTTTACTGGAGCCGAGACCGCGAACTCACGCGGAGCTTCATCCACCGGGCTGAGGCCGCCGGCTACTCCGCCCTCGTTGTCACGCTCGACACCCGCCTCCTCGGCTGGCGCCCGCGCGATCTCGATCTCGGGCACAACCCGTTTCTCCACGGCAAGGGCCTCGCGAATTATTTCTCTGATCCGGTCTTCCGCGCCGCGCTCGCCCGGCCACCCGAGGAGGACCACACCGCCGCCGTGAAACATTTTCTCGGAGTTTTCAACGACCCCACGCTCGTGTGGGAAGACCTCGCCTGGCTGCGCGCGCAGACGAAGCTTCCGATCACCCTCAAGGGCATTCTCCACCCCGACGACGCCCGCCGCGCCGTCGATTGCGGTGTCGATGGACTGATTGTTTCCAATCACGGGGGCCGCCAGGTGGATGGCAGCATCTCCGCCATCGGCGCGCTCCCCGCCATCGCCAGCGCGATCGGTAAAAAAATCACCGTCGGTCTCGACAGCGGCGTGCGCACCGGCGCCGACGCCCTCAAGGCCCTCGCCCTCGGCGCGGACTATGTCGGCCTCGGCCGGCCCTGCGTCTATGGCCTCGCCGCCGCGGGTGAGAGCGGCGTCGGCTGGGTGCTCGATAATTTTCTCGCCGAGTTCGACCTCACGCTCGCGCTCTCCGGCCTCACCTCGCCCGCGCAACTCGCACCGGATTTTCTCCGTGCTGTCGCCTAAAATCATGACTGCATTTCCTGCCGCCCTCGTCATCGAACTGCGCCAGCTCCTCGGCGAGGCGAACCTTATTTCCGAGGGCGACTCCCTCCAGTCGCTCTCCCGGGACTACTACTGGTATTCCCCCGCGCTCCGACCGCTCCTCGATGACAAACGCGCGGACGTCGTCGCCAAGCCAGGCACCGTCGATGAACTCCGCGCCCTCATCGCCGCCTGCTACCGGGCCGGCGTCGCCGTCACGCCACGCGGCGGCGGCACGGGCAACTACGGTCAGTGCATGCCGATCTACGGCGGCGTCGTCGTGGACCTCACCCGCCTCGACCGCATCCACTCGGTCGAAGGCGGCTTTGTCCGCGCCGAACCCGGCGCGCGCCTCGGCCAGATCGAAACGGTCGCCCGCCCCGCCGGTTGGGAACTGCGCTGCTATCCATCCACCTGGATGAAGGCCACCCTCGGCGGCTTCTTCGGCGGAGGGGCGGGAGGCATCGGCACCGTGCGCTGGGGCGGTATCGGGTCCGGCGATACGGTCAAAGCCATTACCATTCTCACCTGCGAGGCCGGGCCCCGCACGCTCCGCTTCGAAGGGGCCGAGGCGATGGTGGCCCTCCGCACGTTTGGCACCACGGGCATCATGATCGAAATCGAGATGCGCCTCGCGCCGAAGCTCGACTACGACCAGCTCGCCTTCAGCCATCCCGATTGGAATCACCTCCTCACCTGGACCGACAACGCCGCCCGCCA